>JAHAYH010000118.1 GCA_018384745.1 Caryophanon sp.
TTTTTCCAGATAAGGCAGCACTGCATTTCTGATCCGGTTTCTCTGATACTCCACTTCATCATTGGTGTGGGCATGACGGTATGAAATCTGATTTTTTTCAAGATAACCCAGCAGTTCACTCTTCTTATAGAAAAGCAATGGTCTAATGTATCGTCCACGAACTGGAGATATCCCTGTCAGGCCTTTTAACCCAGTGCCTCTTACAAGATTCAGAAGAACCGTCTCCACCTGATCATCCAGATGATGGGCCGTGGCACATTTTGAAAATCCCTGCTCATCCATGACTTTCTCAAAGAAGGCATACCGGAGTGTTCTTCCCGCCATTTCAAAGGAAACCTTCTCCGCTTTCGCATAGGCTTCCACATCCATTTTTCTGGAGAAAAATGGTACTTCCTTTTCTTCGCAAAAACTTCTGCAGAAGGCCTCATCGGCATCTGCATTCTCTCTAAATCCGTGATTGAGATGAGCAGCTCCTAGCCTTAATCCAAAAGACTCTCTCACTTCGAGAAGAAGGCATAAAAGCGCGACAGAATCTATCCCTCCGGAAAAGGCAACAAGTATCCTGTCTTCTTTTCCAATGATCTCTTCTTTCATGAGTGTATCAAGAAATTTATTTGTCAGCATTTCATACTCCCAAGGACTTATTTTGCTACTCTTACTAGTTTACCTTCTTTTTTCTTTCATATCAATTGAAAAGGCAAGGATTTCTCCCTGCCTTGCTTTCTTATTGATTCAAAAAATATCTTCCGGCAGATTGAGATCTACCACCGTGTCCGCTTTCTGGGACGGATCCTCGTGTATGTCTTTCATGCCCCGCATGGTGTTCACGGATTTACAGCTCTGACACTCATAGCCCCCCTCCACAGGAACGAAATAAGTGATTTTCTCACAGTTCACACAATATGCGTCTTTGGCTTCCAACATGATCTCCATCCCCTTTCCAGTTTATTTGTATCTATATTATACAAACATCTTCTGAGACTCTCATGAAGACTTTAGAAAATAACTGTGAACATTATGAATTAGGATGCCATCATGCTATGCCATTGATTTTTAAGTTCCTACGGAATCAGCTGAAGGAGCGTTTCACCTTTTAATTCTTCTAAGGCAGCAGGAATTTGTTCTTCAGGGATTAGGGTAATTTTACGCATCATTTTTCTCCGTTTCGTATCTGTTAAGAATAGTATACAGGAAAACGAAGGAAAAGGATTTAAATCTAAATATTAATCACCTTATATATAGATGTAGAAAAGAAATTACAAGAAAATGATATTGCCCAACACATTCATCAATTAGTGGAGAGTATCCCAGAGGAAGCTTTCGCTCCATTCAAGCAGGAAACAGGGTGTCCAGCGTACCATCCACGGATGATGTTAAAAATTATTTTATATGGCTATACGCAATCGGTATTCTCGGGAAGAAGAATAGAAGATTTAGTGAAAGATAGTGTACGAATGATGTGGTTAGCGCAAGGATATGAGCCGAGCTATCGTACAATTAATCGATTCCGTGTTCATCCGCAGATGCAGGAGCTTTTACGTCAATGCTTTGTTCAATTTCGTTGCCAGCTCGTTGAAGAAAAAGTCATTGATGAGCAAGCTATTTTCATCGATGGTACAAAGATTGAAGCGAATGCGAATAAATTCACATTCAAATGGAAAAAATCGATTGAAACATTCCATGCGAATCTTATTCAAAAATCAAATGACATATACGAATCGCTTGTGCGAGAGCAAATCATGCCAGCTATTGAGCGCGAAAATGAGGAACAATTAAGTATAGAAGAACTGGGGCAAGTAGCTGAGCAGTTAGAAAAAGTAGTCGCTGACTACACAACAAAAATGGAAGAAACTGAAGATTCAAGCATGCGCAAAGAATTACGTCGCCAGCGCAAAACGCCGAAGCAGTTACTAAAGCAAGTGAAAGATTGGCAAAAAAGAAAACAGACATACGAAACGGATTTAACGATCATGGGCTCACGAAATAGTTATTCAAAGACCGACCCAGATGCGACGTTTATGCGTATGAAAGATGACTATATGAAAAATGGTCAATTAAAGGCGGGATACAATATACAAGCTGCCACACAGAACCAATATACACTTGCGTATGATATTTTCCCAAACCCAACGGATACCAAAACATTGAAGCCTTTTTTACAAACGATTGAGCAACAATTTATGGCCCTACCAACCTATATCGTAGCAGATGCCGGATACGGCAGCGAAGCCAATTATGAAGAACTGATTCAGACGCGTGAACGAACGCCATTAATCCCGTATGGTATGTATCGAAAAGAGCAAAAAAGAACGTACAAGAAGAATCCATTTAAAACGGTCAATTGGTTATACGATGAAGAAACAGATACGTATACGTGTCCAAACGGAAAGAACATGCGCTTTCAATCAATTGCGAAACGAACGGACCGTGAACAGTTCACACGTGAATTCAAGGTCTATCAATGCGAAGATTGTTCAGGATGCCCTTTACGCTCACAATGTACGACGGCACAAGAGGGTACAAACCGAAAGATGTTGGTGAACACACGTTGGGAAAAGCAAAAAGAATATGTACGACACAAGCTTTCAGAACCAGAAACAGCTGCCATCTACCGTCAACGTAAAATAGACGTAGAGCCAGTTTTTGGATTTTTGAAGGCTATTTTAGGGTTCACACGTTTTTCTGTTCGAGGAAAACCGAAGGTGAAAAATGAAATCGGCTTGGCGTTGATGGCCGTG
>JAHAYH010000122.1 GCA_018384745.1 Caryophanon sp.
TTTTTAGGCGTTGTCTAATAATCCATCATTCTAGGGATATCTGTCACTATACCTAGAATTTCTACTTTGAAAATATGACTAATAATTTGTGCTGCAATTGAGCTTGAAAAGTTTAAAGCATCACATATTATAACTTTTTCCTCTTTTACACTTAGGCATATTTTCAACAAAAAAATGGAAACTAAAATTAAATTCATAATCACTTTTATAATAGGTATATTTATTATTGGCAGATATAAATATTCAATAGTGTCTCTCGTTTCCTGTTCCATTTTAAAAAAATACTTTTTCGATCTTTTCCGATTCACTGGTAAAGTAGTTAATGAAATTATTCTTTCTCCATTTTTCGCCAACCCCAACATAGTTAAAAGATTAAATTTTTGTGAAGCCTGCTCTGGCTTCTCTTCACAGTTAGCTAAAAATTCTTCAAACTTCTCTCTAGAGCAAGCGTTAGATACATATAGAATTTTCAAAATCTATCTCCTTTATACAATATTCTAATTCCCCAAAATATTAACATCAGATAACATAGTATTAATGTTCTAATATTTCTTTCAAAATAGTTTTTTGGGAAGAAAAGCTAGTTGTTGGATTCACTAGATTATAAAAAACTTCACCATTAGATGATTTCAAAAGCAGATTGTACAATTCTATTACATCAAAAGGATTAAAGTAATATACATTATTGTAATCTTTTAAAATCTCCCTAGAAAATTCCGTATCAGAAGCAAAGATAATACTCCCTGTTTGTTTAGCTTCTAATAAAGGTAATCCAAAAGTTTCTACATATGAAGGAAAAATCAGTATAGATTTAGAATAGTATTCAAATACTTTTTTTCTCTCAATAGATCCTATAAACTCTATTGGAAGATTATATTTTTTCACTTCTTCAAACAATAATTTTATAAAAGGAGTTTCATCACCATTTAAAGTGAAGGTAACTTTTAAACTCTCTATTCCTATATCTTTTAGTTTTTTTACAGCTTCGACTATTAAACTATGATTTTTATATTCTACTGCTCCCGCAGGATAAAAGAAACTAGCCCTAGAAATGGAATTATATTCAAATAAATCTTTTATTTCCAGATTGATATTTGGTGGAATAACTTTCAATCTATTCGTATTAATTCCAGTTTTTTTTACGCAAGCATTCTTCATCCATTGAGTTTGAACTATTACTTTAGATGATTTTTCTATAGACTTTATAATTTGCTTTCCTATGATATTCTGGTAAATCCAAAAAACTTTATTCTCTTTAAAGCTAAATTTATAATCGATAAAAGGTAGAGCTTGATGGACATATAAAATCTGCTCACAATTTACTTTAGGAATAGTAACATTTTGCAACGATACGATTTTATCTATATTATATTCTTTTACTAATTTTGGTGAAATAATATTATCAAAATAATACCTATGCCCCCAACTTTTTTTTATCCAGGGAAATCTTAATACTTTTATATTTTCTTTTTCTTCAAGAAAAGGTTCACTTATTACAAATATCCATTCAATATTTTTATTTTTATGTTCTGTTACATCTCTATAAAATTCATTAAGTATGGATAATGCTCCACCACTACTAGCTGGCACATCAAAGACCATAATTCGCATAATTTAATCCTTCTTCCATACAGTTCGATTCACATAATCTGTATAGCTTATGATAATTCTTAAAACCTTTTCCCCAACATTCGGCATCGAATAATCCGAGACTAAACGTAACGTATTTGATTCTTGTGTTTCAAGTACAGATAACCCTTGCATAATACGTTCTACGCCTAAACCAACCATCATCACAGATGCTTCTTCCATTGCTTCTGGACGCTCATGCGCTTCGCGGATATTTAATGCACGGAAACCTAAAATTGAAGATTCTTCACTAATTGTACCGCTATCACTTAATACTGCTTTTGATTTAATTTGTAACTTGTTGTAATCATTGAATCCAAGTGGCTTCAATGTTTGTACTAATGGATTAAATACGATGCATTTTTGTTCAATCATGTTACGTGTGCGTGGGTGTGTACTAATGATTACTGGGTAACCATATGTTTCTGCAATTGTATTTAACGATTCGACTAAGTTTAAGAAATTACGCTCTGAGCTAATATTTTCTTCACGGTGCGCTGATACTAAGAAATATTTTCCTTCTTCTAAGCCTAAGCGCTCTAGTACATCTGAGTTTTCAATATCTTCTTTACGAGAGTTCAATACTTCAAACATTGGTGAACCAGTTTTAATAATACGATCAGCTGGTAATCCTTCACGTAGTAAGTATTCACGTGCAATGTCGCTGTACGTTAAATTAATATCTGCTACATGGTCAACAATTTTACGGTTTGTTTCTTCTGGTACACGTTGGTCAAAACAACGGTTCCCTGCTTCCATGTGGAAAATTGGAATTTGACGACGCTTTGCTGCAATTGCACATAAACAACTGTTCGTATCACCTAATACTAAAAAGGCATCTGGCTTTACTTCTTCTAAAATCGGATCAATTTTAATTAAAATATTCCCAACTGTTTCAATTGCCGTACCTGTTGCTGCATTTAAGAAATAGTCTGGTTTTTTTAATTTGAAGTCGTTGAAGAACACTTCATTTAATTCATAGTCATAGTTTTGACCTGTATGCACTAAAATGTGTTCAATTGCTTCTGAGTTTTCTAATGTATTAATCACTGCTGATAAACGGATAATTTCTGGGCGTGTCCCTACAACCGTCATTACTTTTAATTTCTTCATCATTAAACCTCCAAGAACATCGTATCTGGTCGTGTCGGATCAAACATTTCGTTTACCCACATCACTGTCACCATATCTGTTTCACCTAAATTTTCAATATTATGCGTATAGCCAACTGGAATATCAACTACTTCTAATTTTTCACCGCTCACAAAATATTCGATAATATCTTCTGAGCCAATTTTACGGAAACGAATAACACCATTACCACTCACTACTAAAAACTTTTCATTTTTTGTATGGTGCCAATGATTGCCTTTTGTAATACCTGGCTTCGATACGTTAATTGATACTTGCCCACGATCCGCTGTACGAATAAATTCAGTAAATGATCCACGAGCATCAACATTCATTTTCAGTGGATAGCTAAAGTCATCTTCTGGTAAATAGCTTAAATACGTGCTATATAGAGCTTTTGTAAAAGCATCTGTCATTGTAGGAATGGCACGTTCTTCGCGACTTGCTTTAAATGAATAAATCAGCTCAACAATTTCACTAAGTGTTTTTGTATGCACTTTAGAAATTGCATAGAAGTCGCCTTCACGATTGCCTTCGCCGTTCATTGCTGCTACAAATTCTTCAATAACATCGTCAACATATACAAGACTCATTACAACAGTTGGATCGTTTACTGTAATATCAAGACCACGACTTACATTATGACAAAATGTTGCAACTGCGCTGTTATAATTCGGTTTGCACCATTTCCCAAATACATTTGGTAAACGGTAAATATATGTCGCCGCGTCTGTTGTGTCACTATAATTACGTACAACTTCTTCACCCGCACGTTTACTTTCGCCATATAAGTTATCACGCTCAGCTTGAGTTGAAGACGTAATTAGCAACGGACATGCTTTATTATGCTGTTTTAACGTTTCCACAATTGTTGTTGTAAAGTCACGATTTCCTTCCATGAATTCTGCATCATGATCTGGACGATTAATACCGGCTAAATGAAAGATAAACGTTGCTTCTTTTAACGCATCTTCTAACTGTTTTGCTGTCGTAGCACGTGTAATTTCTACAACATTTTCATAACCTGTTGCTTTTAAGTGTGCTACTAAATTTTTTCCGATAAAGCCATTTGCACCTGTTACAACAATATTACTCATTTTGCTTTCCACGCCTCCAACTCTTCACGCACATATGATAGTTCAAGAAGCTTTTCTTTTACTTCTTCAACAGATAAACGGTATGTATTATGTGAATTGTATTCTTCAGCTTCTGATAATTTTTTGTTCCCTTCATCAAAGAACTTTCCATAGTTTAAGTCACGTGTATCTGCTGGCACACGATAAAAACCTGTCATATCTTCTGCAACTACATATTCTTCACGCGTTAATAATGTTTCATATAACTTTTCACCATGGCGTGTACCAATTACTTTAATTTCATTTTTTGCATCAAATAATTGTAATAAAGCTTGTGCTAAATCTTCAATTGTAGATGCTGGTGATTTTTGGACCATAATATCCCCTGGCTTCGCATTTTTAAATGCAAAGACAACTAGCTCTACCGCTTCCTCTAAGCTCATTAAATAACGTGTCATTTCAGGGTCTGTAATTGTTAACGGCTCGCCTTTTTTAATTTGCTCAATGAATAACGGAATAACCGAACCACGTGATGCCATAACATTACCGTAACGAGTACCACAAATTAATGTTTTCTCTGGATCAACTGTACGTGCCTTTGCAACGAATACTTTTTCCATCATTGCTTTAGAGATCCCCATTGCATTAATTGGGTACGCTGCTTTATCAGTTGACAAGCAAATGACTTTTTTTACGCCCGCTTCGATCGCGGCACTCACAACGTTTTCTGTACCGAGTACATTTGTTTTTACAGCTTCCATCGGGAAAAACTCACATGATGGTACTTGCTTTAATGCAGCTGCGTGGAATACATAATCAACACCATGTAGTGCATCTTTCACACTATTTTTATCACGCACATCACCAATGTAAAATTTTAATTTATCATTTTTATATAATTTACGCATATCATCTTGCTTCTTCTCATCACGAGAAAAAATACGAATTTCTTTAATATCTGTATTTAAAAAGCGTGTCATTACAGCGTTACCGAACGAACCTGTACCACCTGTGATTAATAAAACTTTGTCTTTAAACATGGAAAGTCTCCTCTAATATGTTATTTAAAATGATTCATAATAATGTCATATGAATGTTTTACTGTATAGTGCTTTTCTAAGTATTGGCGGGCATTAATACCCATTTGTTCACGAGCTGAGTTGTTATAAAATTTAGCAAGTTGCTTATTAAAATCTTCTACATAGCGACTTTCACACCAATGGCCAAACGCACCTTGCTCTATAATTTGACCAATGTCTGTATTTACATCCGTTGCGGCAAGTACTGGCATAGAGGCTTGCATATAGGATAATAATCGTGATGGGAAGTTAGGAATTGTGAATCGCTTATCTAAAAAGATTAAACCAACGTCACAAGAGTTTGCTAATAGCTCATAGTCTTCTTTCGGTAACTGTTCTAATAACGTAGCATTATTAGGTCGCTCTTCTTCAAAAAATTGTTTTAGCTTTGAAAATTCAGTGCCTGATCCTGCTATTACAAAGTATGCTTTCTCATTTTGTTTATTACTTTTTAAACATTCGATTAAAAAATCAATTCCTTGTGGCTTTCCTAAGTTACCTCCATAAATAAACACCGTTTTATCAGTAGGTATATTGTACTTTCGGCGAATTGCTACTACCTCAGTATCGGAAACCCCAATCTTTATCGGATCAATGCTATTAGGACAGATTTCGACTTTTTCTGGCTCTATATAATCATTATGTCGCAAAATAAATTGTCGATTTGCTTCTGACATGCAGCCGATATAATCTGAGTTTTTATAGAGATTCTTTTCTTTCAAACGGAAAAACTGGTTAAATACACTTCTTTCTGAGAACATATTTAAATCTACTGCATTTTGAGGGAAAATATCTTTTAGCAATAAATATGACTTAGCTCCATCTCGCTTTTTTACATATTTGATTACTTTTTCAAATGTGATGGGAGGTGTTGAATACATAACAATGTCGAACTTAATATCACTTAAATGTTTTTTCAAAGCAGCTAAAAATTGAGTTTCAATTAATAATGTACTAATACCTTTTTCAATTAAGTTTGTTTTCGTAATGTTACCAATTTTAACCTTCAAATAGTTTACATTATTATTTCGGTCAAACTGAGTATCCATATTTAATCGTCTCTCTAATGGGCTAATAATTGTAACCTGATGCCCTTGATTTTTAAATTCTCGAAGTAAATCAGAATAAATACCCGGTTCATCAAGATTATTTAGACGGCCTAACGTTAAAAATAATATATTCATTATTTACCTCGTACTAAATTTTTTCTTTCTAACATATTTATTAAATAAAAGACATGCTTTCATTCGTACTCAAACACCATTATTATACAGTAACCTTCCATTCACCATTCGCTGTTCCAACAACTTTCGAACGTAATTGTTCAATTGAGAGCTGCTGTACTTCTGCAAGCAACTCTTGTAGTTGCTCTGTATCCATACAATTCGCTTTCCCAACGTGAATTTTCGGGAAGATGTTTTGCTCATGAATTTCCTCTGGGTTTAGAAGCTCTTCATACATTTTCTCACCTGGGCGAATGCCAGTGAATTCGATTTTAATTTCGTCTTCTGTAAAACCAGATAAACGGATGATGTTTTTCGCAAGATCGACGATTTTGACAGGCTCACCCATATCCAGAACGAATACTTCTCCCCCACGAGCAAGTGTACCTGCTTGTAACACGAGGCGGCTCGCTTCTGGGATTGTCATAAAGTAGCGCGTCATATCTGGATGTGTCACCGTGATTGGTCCGCCTGCTGCAATTTGTGCTTTAAAGCGTGGCACAACGGAACCACGAGAACCAAGTACGTTCCCAAATCGTACAGCGGCAAATGTTGTGTTGCTGCGACGTGCTAAGTCTTGTACGACCATTTCGGCAATGCGCTTCGTTGAGCCCATGACGTTCGGTGGGTTTACCGCTTTATCTGTTGATACGAGTACGAACTTCGTGACACCAAATGCATCTGCTGCTTCCGCAACATTTTTCGTACCGAACACATTGTTTTTCACCGCTTCATACGGATTGTATTCCATTAATGGCACATGTTTATGTGCAGCCGCATGGTAAATGACATCTGGTTTATACGTTTCAACAACTTCGAAAATACGTTCGCGATCTTGAACGTCGGCAATAATTGGCACAAGCTCTGTACCGTTTAGTCCCGCTTCGATCAGTTCCATATGGATCGTGTAAATGGAGTTTTCCCCGTGACCGAGTAGAAGGAGCTTCGCTGGTTGGAACTTCATCACTTGGCGACAAATTTCAGAGCCGATTGACCCCCCTGCCCCCGTGACTAAAATCGTTTTATCCGTTAATGCCTTTGAAATGGCGATCATATCAAGCTTTACTTCATCACGACCGAGTAAATCTTCAATTTTCACTTCTTTAATATCATTGACTTGTACTTGCCCCGTCATGACATCTTCAATTTTTGGCATAATTTTCACGACAATACCCGTACCCATACATTTTTCGTATACGGCCTGGATTCCTTGTTTGCCAGCAGATGGCATCGCAATAATAATTTCTTCAATTTGCTTTTTCTCAACAAGCTTCGGAATGTCTTCTGTCGTCCCAGCAACGATGACGTCTAAAATTTTTAAGTTTTGTTTATTCATATCATCGTCGACTAAACATACAGGTAAATACGTATCCTCGTCATGTCGCTGTAAGTTGCGCAGCAGCATCGTTCCTGCTTGTCCAGCACCAACAATTAATACGCGCTTTAACTTCGCCGTATTTTTAAACGCGATTTGACGATCATTTAATACGCGCACAATAAAGCGCGAACCGCCAATTGCGACCATGTGTAGTAACCATGTAATCGCTAATACGCGCATATACACGTCACCTGTGAAAAGTTGCTGCATTACACCAGCTGCGGCAATAGAAATTGTCACTGCATACGAAATTAATACGAGCTCACGTACTGACGCGACACTCCATATGCGGCTATATAACTGAAAGAAGTACGCTGCAATATGGTGACTAAATAAAAGTGTTAATGCACTTAAAATAATTAAGTCATTTGAGTACACATTTAACGTCGGATTTAAAATCCAATAACTCAAAAAGATCGCTGTTAGTACGATGATTGAGTCCAATAAAAAGAACGCAGCATATCTTGTTCGATAACTCATTGTTTTTCACCTCTTTCATCCTACTTTTCCTAAAATTCTCTGCTTATTATACCAAAGTTTTTCCGGTATCGCTGTCAACAGGGTAAAAAGTAGCATTTATCTTAAAAAAAAGACCACCACTTCTTCTTTTTTAACTCACAAGGCTCTAAAACAAGCATGCGATCATTCGATAAAATACGATCATTATTCTCAAGCAGTACGTCAATCGCATCCAACTGCTTTTTCTTCTCTAAATAATCAAGACCTGCATTGAATAAAAACGGACGTGTCGTCAAGTTATGGGCATCTGAACCGTACGTATGTACTAAGTTTGCTTCCACTAACTGAAGGGCAAGTTGCTGCACTGACTTACCGAAGTGACCGCTTAAGCTACCAGCTGTTACTTGGGCAAGTGCCCCTTCACGTACAAGGCGCTCGAGTCGCTCTGGCTTTTCAGCGATCCCTTTATTGCGCTCAGGATGGGCAATAATTGGCGTAATGCCTTCTTCGAGTAAGCTGTACACAATGTTTTTCGTATATTGCGGGACGTTGCTACTTGGTAACTCGAGCAGTAAGTATTGTGAGTTCGCTAATGTGAGCACTTCCCCATTTTTGAAGCGCTCCATTAAATCGCTTTGAATGCGTACTTCTTGCCCTGTATGAATACGAATGCCAATGTCGTTTGCTTCGTTTTGAAGCTGTGCCACCTGCATATTGACCGTCATAAAATCAACATGATATTGTGGATGATCCGCATGTGACGTTGCAATAATGTCGGTAATGCCTTCTTCTTTTGCTACTTGCAGCATACGTAACGTTTCTTCGACATCTTTTGCCCCGTCATCCACGCCATATAAAATATGTGTATGCATATCAATCATTATTCGTTCAACTCCTTATATAATGGAAAAAGAATAAAGGGCATATAGCCATTTATTCTGCTTGTCCATAGTATTGGTAGTAATAGTGGTCTTTTGCTAATACGAAGTTATTTAGGACAACACCTAAAATGTTTGCTTGGGATGCAACGAGTGAATCTTTCGCTTTTTGCACCATTGCTTTTTCTGCCTCGCCCGCTTTTACTACTAATACCGTGCCGTCGCAACGATTTGATAAAATTTGTGCATCCGTTACTGATAAAATTGGCGGTGCATCAAAAATAATGAAATCGTAGTTTGCACCTAATTCTACAATTAACTGCTCCATAGAATTTGAAGCAAGAAGTTCTGCTGGGTTCGGTGGAATTGGACCACTCGTCATCACAAATAAGCTATCGATCGTCGTTTCTTGCACAGCCTCTGTTAATGTTGCTTGGCGTGTTAAAACGCTCGATAAGCCTTTTGTGTTTTTTAATGCGAATGTATGGTGAACGGTTGGCTTACGCATATCGGCATCGATTAATAAAACGCGCTTGCCTTCTTGTGCATATACAGATGCAATGTTCGCAGACGTTGTTGACTTCCCTTCCCCTGGTGAAGAAGATGTCACAAGAATTGTCTTTAACACTTTATCTGGATTTGAAAAGTTAATGTTTGTACGTAATGTACGGAATTGCTCCGACACAACGGCCTTTGGATTTTCTACTGTAATGAGCTTACGAGCAAGCGTAGAAGGTGTACGCTTGCTGCTTTTTTTCTTCTTAAACATATCGCTACTCTTCCCCTTACTTATCGTCTACGGCGCGCTGCTGGCTGCTGTAAGTCTTTTTCTACAATCGGGCTTACTAAACCAATGACTGGTAAATCAAGTAAATCTTCAATATCTTTTTCCGTTTTCACTGTCGTATCTAAATACTCTAGTAAGAACGCAATACCGACACCGACCATTAAACCTAATACAGCAGCAATGGCCATATTTAACGTTTTGTTTGGTGATACGGGTGCTGGATTTTCGCTATGCATGGCTGGTGATAAAATGTTAACGTTATCGACGTTCATTAAATCTGTTACTTCTTCTTTAAAGACGTTTGCGATCGTGTTCACAACATCTGTCGCGACTGCATGGTTCGCATCTTGTACGCTTACCGACACGATTTGTGAGTTGTTCGCGTTCGATACGGCAATTTTGCCTGCAAGTTGTGCTGCAGTTAAATCTAAGTCAAGTTCATCAACAACAATGTCTAAAATAGCTGGACTTTTAATGATCTCGCTATATGTATTAATTAATTGTAAGTTTGTTTGAATTTCTGATGTCGTTACTTGCTGTGCTTGCGTATTTTGCTGATTCACTAAAATTTGTGTTGTCGCTTGATACATCGGCGTCAGCATAAAGAAACTAATAACAGCCGCAATAATGATGGCCGCAACGGTCGTACTAACGATCAAACCGACACGTTTTTTTAACGTATGAAAAATATCTTGTAAGCTAATTGTTTCTTCCACTGATAAATTCTCCTTTTTTTGCTCTTTCTATTATACTTATTTAACAGTAACTTCGCGTGATAATTGTAGCCTATTTCTACACATAAATTTGTATATAACTAGGCAACCATCTCCACTTATTTTACTAATAAGTAACGCTTTTTTGTGTATTATGTCTTCTTTTTTTCATTAACCGTTATACAACATTTACTATTTTACCATTTCTACTAGTTCATGTCTTCATCTTCTTAAAATCGTCATAATAAAACTCGTAAGGCAAACCTTACGAGTTTCCGACTTATTTCAGCTTATCTAAAATGCTTGCTTCTCGTGCTTTTTTCGCTGCTTCATAGTCTGATACAAACGAATTCGCATACGATTCATCATAGCCGTTTTGTTTTAAGTCTGATTTCACTACTGATAATAACGCATTAAAGGCGCTATCTGTGTTTGCTTCTAAAGACTGTGCCGCACCGTAATACTTTTGGTAAAAGTACGCATATGACACACCTTCTCCGCTTGCTTGTGACTGTGCATATTCACTTTTCGCTGTACCAAGTAAACCGTTTAACTTCGCAGACGCTTGTGATTCTAATGAAGCGAACGAGCCTGCATACTTATTTTTAATGTCTGATACGGTCGGCTTGCCATTCGTTGCAGGTGGTGTCGAACCGTTATTTGACGTCGTGCCTTCACCAGCTGTGTTGCCGTTGTTTGCTGTGTCGTCCGTTGCTGTTGAACCGTTGTTCGTCACTGCGCCATTATTTGATGTCGCATTTCCATTTGTCGCCGATCCGTTCGTTGCTGCGTCAGTACTACCATTGTTCGTCGTACCTGTTGTACCGTTTGTTGAGCCATTTGCAGCTGCTGTTTCATTTTCAGGTGTCGTTGCTTGTGGTGTCACATACTCAATTGTCGCTGTTTCACCCGTTACTAATTGTGCTACACCTGTTTCACTTACTTTCGCCCCTGCTGGTAATGTCGTTGGATTCGCAATGACTTGACCGTCTGGTAACGTCACAGTTGTTCCATCTTCATTTACCGTTGCCCCAACTGGTAACTCTGTCACAGTCGTCGCCGCTTTTTCTTCAACGATGTTGCCGTCTTTATCAACAACCACTACTGTACCATCTGGCAGCTCTAGCTCAAAGTTCTCCTCAAGCACCGCATCTACTTTTTCATCCGCCACGTCGTACGTTTTGAATTTAAAGAAGTACAACGCTGTACCACCGATCGCTAAAAACAATACAAGGACAATTACTAAAAACCATTTCCATTTCTTCATTGCTCTACCTCGTTACTTCTTACTTATTTTTCTATTATTTTACCATACAATACAGAAACTCTCAGCAACAAATGCTGAGAGCTTCGTCGATTATTAGTTCACCGTAATAGAAATTGACGTGCTGTAGTTCGTACCTGTATTATTCACTGTTACTGGAATGCTAAATGATTGACCACGTAAATCTCCTAACGTACGTGCTTCGCCAATTAAACGTGTAAAGTAACCAACAGCTGCTAGTGAGTCTGTTGATACACCGTTCACTTGTACGATGCCTAAGCCGCTTACAATGTTACCATATAAGCCAACAAATGAAGACAGGCTTGCTGATGGATTTAATACACGTACATTAACACCGTTACTTACACCACTTACAGAAATATCAGATGTACTTAATGAAGAACCAATAGCAGAAATTTTTTCCGCTAACACTTCTGCTTCTGATTTCACAGGAGTCGTAGGTTGCTCTGGTGTTGTAGGAGTTGTTGGCTGTTCTGGAGTCGTAGGTTGCTCTGGTGTTGTCGGCTCTTCCGGCTTCACTTCTTCCTCTTTTAACTCCTCTAGCTTTTTCTCAACAGCTGTTACCGCTGCTACTACTGCAGCACTTAATTGTTCTTTTTGCGCTGCTGTTAAGCTTGCATATTGTGTAAGAAGTGCTTCAATGTCAGTAGCTGTTAATTCATCTACTTTAATAGTAGCGATTGCTTGTTCAAACGCTTTTACTGCTTCATCAACTACTGGCGTTGTTGGCTCTTCCGGTTTTGCTGGCTCTTCTGGCTTCACTTCTGTTAATCCTTCAGCTGTCACTAATAATTTCGCAAATAATGACGCGAAATGTACACGTTTCACAGTCCCTTTTGGATTGAATGTTTCCACATTTGAAATCTTTAATGCATTTAACGCTGTAATGGCTGCACGTGACTCTTCTTTTGCTACATTTAAGTCAGACACTTTTGACGGTAATCCTGCTGCTAATGCAACTAAATCTTTGTCACCTGAAATTTGTTTCGCTAAACGATTCACAACTAACGCTAAGTTTTCACGAGACATCGTACCAGACGTCATTAGCTTCCCTTCGCTACCTGTGAAGATCCCCGCGTCGAAGCAAAGTGCTGCAAGCTTCACAAGCTCTTCATCCTTATGTGCAACCGGTACATCGCTAAAGCGCGCTTTTGTATTCCAGTCTGCCGGCACCGCTTTACCTTCAACGTTTTGTAAGTAGCGACCTAAAATTTTCACGACTTGACCACGTGTAATTTCAGCATTTGGGCTGAATGTTGTTGCTGATGTACCATTGACGATTTTTTTATCTACTAAAAGCTGTACCGCATCTGTTGTATCTTGTGCGTAACCTGCTAAATCTTTAAACGCTAATTCATTTGCATTGGCAACTGGCGCTACTACAGATGCAGTAAGTGCTGTTGCTGTAAGTGCTAATACGTACTTATTCATTCGAATATTCCTCCTCATTATGTACTTCCTTTAATATATCGGATTTTGCATAAAAAAAACACCGTTACGTCTAAAATGTAACGGTGTTGTAATGTAATTATTTAATATCGATTACTTCGAAAGTTTTTGGTGTTGCTGCTGGATCAACAACTACTTTACCGGCATCGACTTTACCAGGTACAACATTTAAAGAAAGAGCAGTTTTATTATCTGCTACATCTTTCATTGCTGCATCGAAGTTACCTTTAGATTCTAACGAGAAAATGTAATCCCAGAAATCATAGTACTTACCGTTTGTTAATTTCATATGTGTAAAACTTGTATCTTTTAACGAACCATCTGTTACAGCGAAAACATACGGCCAAAATCCAAATGACGTATATTGATCTTTTTGAGCTGTTGGATAAACTAACTCTTCAAAATCTACTTGTTCCTCCGCTTGTGTTGCAAACGGTGCTGTTACTAACAATGATACACCTAATACTGCACTAGCTAATAGCTTTTTCATTGATACATGCCTCCTTTAGTTTAATTCATAATATTGATAACGCTATCTGATTTAATCTCATCAATTAAATCTTTCGTGTTACGCATTAAAATAATACCTACACTTTGCTTCTCTTCAGAAACGACCATTCCATACTCTTCATCGTTAAACGTTAACGAATAACTTTTTCCTAAGTAATGCGATTTTAAAAGGTTCATATCAACAATAAGTAAATTCCCTAATGTTGCTGGCTCCTCCATATAACGAATTGCAGAGATTTTTTCTAAATCTGCGATCGTAATGGTCTGTGTTTTTTGTTCAAACACCGTTTCATTGTTTTCAAGTTTCGGTAATTCAATGACACCTTCTGTTAACGTTTCGTACACAGCGCCTTTTGCATCTGTATTATTCACATCTTCATTCGGCTCTTTCGCAACACCATTTGAAACATAGTATTCGTAAAAATCCGTTTTTTCTGTCACTTCTGCGACTTCCACTTTCGTATCCGTTACAGTCGTATCAGATGAAGCATCTTTTTCACTATCCGCTTTTGGCTCTGTACTTGTTTCTTCTTCCGTTTCGTTAGAAGACGTATCATCTTCTTCAGAAGTAGATGCTTCTTGTTGTTCCGACTGTTCTTCTTTTATGTCGGCTTCTTGTTGCTCAATTTTAACAGTTTGTTCTTTTGTTTGATCAACTTCTTCTGAACAAGCCGCTAAAAGAAACATGCTCATTATAAGAAAGAATTTTGGTTTCATCAAATTTCTCCCCAGTTATTATTGCTTCACAAAAAAGGCTTCTTTTCCGCCTTCTGTTTGAATTTTAAATTTGTTAGCATTATAGAATAAAATTTGACCATTTAAATTCATATTTAAATCAGTAATTTTCATTGCCATCTGCCCATTTACAATTGTATAGTTTTCTGGAATTTCCGTTTTATATTGATTTTGCGTAGTTACATCAATTGCTACGATGTCCACTTTACCATTTGTAAAAGTCGCTAAAATTTCATAAGGAATCCCATTATACATATAAACTGTTTTCCAAGTGCCCTTTAATGATGCAGTAGTTGTTTGTCCTTCAACTGTGAATTCCTTTTCAACTTCTTCTAGTAAAGTAGAACCATCTACAGCCGCGAATCCTTGTGAAATTTTCAGTGTATAATCACCGTTTTTTAGAGGTTGCTCACCGTAAACTTCTAGCACTTTCACGTTGTTTGCATTCACTTTTACTGTCGTTGGCACTGTATTTCCATGATCATCTACTAATTGAACTTTAGATAAGTTCTCTGATTCATTTGAAATATCTAATGTCATCTTGACTGTCCATAATTTTTCACCAACAACAGTTTGTGCTGATGCTTGAGAAATAGATGCAAATGATAATAAAACTGTTAACATAAATGTAATTAATGTTATTTTCTTCAAAATTACACCTCCTTTTTTACTTTCATTATTATAACATTACTACGTGTAAAAATATATATACCACAAAAAAAGCAACCCTTAAATTAAGGATTGCTTTTTCCACTACTTTAAAGTTCTAAATTAGAATTTTAAAGTGTATACAGTTGTTAAGTTAGCATCTACTTTATCAATTAAAGTAACTGTGTACTCTTTACCGATTAAAGTCTCAGCAGTTGCACCACGAGAAGTTAATGCAGTTAAGATTTCATTGATTGCGTTAGCTTGAGTTAACTCAACAGTGAATTCACCAGTTGCAGTTTTAACTTTAGCTTGTGCTGCTTCTGATAATTCACCTTTAGCATTTTTAGCTAATGCTGCTAAATCGTCAGTTGCATATAATTTGATTGTTGCTGTTTTACCAGAAACAGTAATGCGCTCTTCTAACACTGGGAATGTTGGCGCAGAAGCTACGATTTTAGCATCTTCTGTGATCGCTTCAGTAGTGTTAACACGTAAAATTGTTACACCATCTTGAGTTTGAACTTGTGCTTCTTTACCAGCTACAGTGAAAGTTGTACCTTCAGCTACTGCTACTGTACCTAAAGAGATTGTTTTAACACCAGAAACTGGCTCGTTAACTGCGCTACCTAAAGCTTTTACAGTTGTTTCAGTAGCTAATGTTGCAGATGGACCTTGTAAAGATACAGAACCGTCTACTACTACTGGAGCTGCATTGCTAGCATCTAATACTTTTTCTAATTTCTCTTTTAACACTGGAGATAATAATGCTTTTGCATTATCACTTAAAGCGTTGTATTGAGAAACAAGAGCTGCCATTTGCTCAGCAGTTGCTTTTTCTAAGTTAATAGCGCTTAAAGCGTTCTCGAATGCAACTAATGATTTTAACTCTTCTGGCGTTACTACATCGATTGTAGTACCTGCACCGATTGTACGAGCTACTACTTCGTGCTCACCAGTTAATACTGTACCATCTAATGCTTTAATACCTTTAGTTACAGCAACTACGTTAGAACGTTCACCAGCTTTAGCACCGAATGCTTTATCGTCAGCGAATGTGATGATAATTTTTTCGTAGCCGTTAGCTGTGTTGTTATCTTCATCAGCCATTAAAATTGATTCAACGTTAGAAAGCTCAGAAAGCTTCGTACCGTTTAATGTCCAGTTGTAAACTGAAGTTAAGTTGTCAGTACCTGCGAAGTTTACAGCTTTAGTAAATGAAATTTCTAAGCGGTCTTTTTCACCAGCTTTATCTGTGTTAATTGCATATACGTGGTTCACATAACCATTTTCGTCAGAAACGATTTGGAATGGGTTAGCAGTTGGTGCAACTACAGTTTTCTTCACTACGAAGTCTTTTGTTAATGTTGCAGCCGTGTTACCGATATCGTCAGAAATTGAACGTACTACAGCAGTCCAGTTTTCATCGTATCCAGCATCTACTAATTCTTGTAATGTGAATTCGCCATCTTTAGTGCGTACAGAGAATTCCATATCAGAACCATTTTCAGCAGTGTAGTTTACTACTTCAGCTTCAACTACTACAGAACGACCAGCTTTGTCTTTACCTTGGAATTGAGCAAGAACTGTTGGTACTTCTGGTTGAGTTTGAGCTAATGTATCAGTAGCATTGTCTTTACCTTTTAACTTAACTGGCTCGCTCATTTCTACTTTGAACGTGCTTGATACTACATCGCCTTTGTCGTTCGTAGAAGGTACGATCGCGTTGATTACAGGAGATACGTTGTCAGCAGCGTTTAATGCAGAACCTGCATAGTTAAGGTCTAATTTGATTTCTGCGTTTTTAATACCGTTAGATAAGCTTAAGAAAGTATCTTTTGGTAAGTTGAATTGGTATTTGTAGTTGTAGTAAACATCTTTTGTACCTTCAGTATCGAATACTTGAGTCCAGTCTTTAGTTAACTCTACTACGAATTCGTTTTCTACTGGCTCAGTTACAGTTAATAAACCGCCTACAAGCTTAGTAGTTTCAGCAGTGATCTCAGCAGTTGTTAAATCTTCAACTTTAGTTTTACCAGTTGTTTCTAATGCTGCTGCGATTGCTTTGTTTTTGAATAAAGTATGTTCACCGATTGGTACGTATTTTTGTACGCCAGTTGCTGAATCGTATACTTCAAATGCGCTGTTGAATAATGCAGTAGCATCACCATTGTTTGCTAATACATCAACATCTTTGTTGAATTTCACACGGAATTGCTCTGGAGATTCAACAGTTACTGTAGCTGTTGGAGCTGTTGTATCAGCTTGTACAGCGAAGTTTAATGTTTGAGTAGTAGAAATGTTTGCTTCGTCAGTAGCTGCTGCGAAGTCTTTTAATTGAGTAACAGTGATTGAGTGTTGTCCAGCTGGGAAGTATAACTGAGAAGCTGCTTCGCCTGCTTTTTGTACTACTTTGTTTAATACTAAAGTAGCTGTATCACGTTTATCAACACCTGTTGATGGATCGAATTCGCCTGGAGTTACAGTAAATTCTTTACCGTCTACCCATAAACCATCGATTGAGAAGTTACCTGAAGCATATGACTCAGAGAACTTAAGATCTAAAGTTTTTAAGTTAGAAACCGTTACACCAGTGAATTCTGGTTTACGAGCATCTGTTAATGTGAATGATTTTTTGCTATTTACTGTACCGATTTGAGCGTCAACATCTACTTTAGCGTTATCTACTAATGGAGTGTCTTTTGATAATAATACTTGTACAGCTTTCGGGTTACCTTCAACTGGTAAGAAACCTACAACAGTTTTGTTAATGCCGCCTTGGCTAACTTTTACGTTTACGTTGTTTTTAGTAGCTTGTACAGTTTCACCGTTTACAACAGTTGTTGCGAACTTGTTGTTAGCATTTACTGATACTAAGTCTTGAACAGTAGTAGCTTTATCAAGGTATAAAGTTACACGGTCAGCTTGGTTAGATTCTGCTTCAACTACAGATACTGCTAAACCTTCTGGAGATGGAGTACCTTCGCCAGCTGGAGTGAATGTAACTGTTGCTTCACCAGCGATTTTACCGATTAAGTCTTTGTAATCAGCAGATGCTTCGATTACTTGAGCGCTTACTTTAGCAACTACGTCTTTAGTAGAGAACTCAGAAGATAATACAACTTGACCTACACCGTCTTGTACAGTTACACGGTTAGTAGCAAGGTTACCGAAAGTAGTACCGATTTCTAATACCATGTTGTCAGCGTTTGTATCAACTTCGCCAGCAGAGTTTAATAATTCAAATTTCACGATTGTGTTGTCTGCACCATCAGCTTTAACAGTTGTAGCAGCTGGAGTTACACGTAATGTGAAATCTTGAGTTACAGCTGGAGTTGTGAATGCTTTAGAACCGAAGTCTACTGCTTCACCTTTTACTTTTACATCTTTAACTGCGATAGTGTAGTCTTTGTTGTACTCTAAACCAGTTACGTCTAAAGTAGCAGTCTTTTTATCTTCAGAAAGTTCTACACCGTTAACTGTAGCGCCTTCGATTGTGAAGTTTTCTTTTGCAACTTCGTCAACTGGCGTGTTGAATGTTACAACAACTTTAGTTTTGCTTAATGCTTGCACTTCAGAAATTGCTGGAGTAGCAGTTTGCTCTTCAGCTAACTCGATCATACGAGCTAAGAATGAAGCGAAGTGTACACGTTGTGTGTTGTTTTTTGGTTTGAATTCTTCTGCGTTAGAAACACCTAAAGCGTTTAAAGCAGCGATTGCTTCGCGAGCTTCTTCTTTAGCGTTTGATAAGTCAGATACGTTGTTTTCTTTACCAGCAGCTAATTCTACTGCAGTTTTACCAACGATTTTACCTACTAAACGGTCTAAAATTAAAGCCATGTTTTCACGAGTAGTGAAGCCTGATGGGTTTAATACGTTACCGTTACCTTGGAATACGCCAGCTTCTTTAACTAAAGCAGCATATTTTACTAAGTCGCGGTCAGAACGGTTTAATGCGATATCATCGAAAGATTGAACAGTTTCCCAGTTAGCTGGTACTTCAGCAATACCTTGCTCTTCTAAGAAACGACCGATCATTTTTACAGCTTGGCCACGAGTGATGTTTTGAGATGGTTTGAATGTACCATCTTCAAAGCCTTTAATTACGCCTAAGTCAGCAAGGAATACTACTTCGTCTTGTACCTCTTGAGCGTAAGTGCTGATGTCTGAGAATTTTGCATCAGCTGATGCAGCTGGTACTACAGCAGTTGCTACTAATGTAGCCGTTGCAGCAGTTGCTACGAATTTTTGATATTTCTTTGGTTGGTTAGCCATAGAAAAATTTCCTCCTCTAAGTTCAAAAAATTAAGTGTAAGCACGCCAAAAAAGGCGATAGTCTAATCAACTACACATAAAAGTATAGTTCTACTACAAATTGTTGTCAATGTTAAAATGGAAACACAGATGTCTCCACTCGGAATTGACTCGATTTATAGGTGCATCCTTATTTTCGTCTATTTGCAATGTTATTTCAAGTAAAATCACTGTTTTGTTACATCGTTGTAACGTTTGTCACAGTTATGACGTCACATTTAAGCCAAATCTCATTTTAATCGATCGGCTTGTATTATGCAGTCTCACATACATGCTTGATTGCGAACACGACGAAAAAAGCCCAAGCATCGAAATGCTTGGGCTTTTTTCGCTTGGGCTACCAACCGTTTGTTAAATCTAAATATTTATCATATAGAGGAAAATTCCTATACAGTTACAGTCTATCACCTGTTTTTTTGTCTGACAAGTATATTAAATTATTTTTTATTACTTTTCGCAACCTCAAGTAAAAACTTCGGCAATGCCATTTGACGTTTTAAGCGTGACGGCTCTTTCATTAAACGGTATAACCATTCAAGACCAGCCTTTTGATAAAATTCCGGCGCACGCTTCACGTTTCCTGCAAGAACATCGAACGATCCGCCGACACCTTGATAAATTGTTGGATGTAACGTGTCGCGGTTATCATTGATCCAGTTTTCTTGACGAGGACTTCCCATCGCGACGAATAACAGATCCGGTTTTGCTTCGTTAATTTTCGCACGCACAACGTCGTTATCTTTTTCGTAACCGTCTTGCGTACCAACGACGTTAATGCCTGGATAAAGTTGTTCAAGCTTTGCTTTTGCTTGATCTGCAACGCCAGGCTTTCCGCCGTATAAAAAGATCGGTTTGTTGCGCTTTGCCGCTTCTTCACATAAGCGAAGCATCATATCAACACCCGTTACACGTGATGTAATGTTTCCCTTTTGCAGCTTCGACGCTAAAATAACGCCGATGCCATCTGGAATTTGGATTTCCGCTTCGTTTAACAACTTCAGTAACGAAGGGTCTTCCTTTGCCTTCATAATTTTTTCAGGATTAATTGCTACGACTAATGCTTTGTCTTTACGCTCAATACGCTCGAACACTTCAACCATTAAGCCGTCGTAATCTTGCGTGTTTACTTTTACGCCAAGTACTGTTTCCTTCATTAGTTTTTCGCATCTCCTAATAGGTGGAATTCAAAGCCAGCTGCTTCCCACTTTTCACGGTTTAAGCAGTTTTTCGTATCGAAGACGATTTTTGCTTTCGTTTCAATTGTTGTTGGGTCAAGCTCTTTAAATTCGTTATGATCTGTTAAGAATAATAAAACGTCCGCGTCTTTCGCTGCTTCTTCAAAGCTTTGAATTTGCGTTGCGTGTTGATTCGTTAAAATGTGTGGATCTTGTGATACAACGTCTAAGCCAAGCTCTACTAAGTTGTCGATCACTTCTGTTGATGGACTTTCGCGCATATCATCGACGTTTCCTTTAAACGCTAAGCCGAACACACCCACTTTACCGCCTGCAATTTTATGTTTGTTTAAAATGGCTTGTGTACGTTGTGCTGTGAATGCTGGCATGCCGTCATTCGTTTGGCGAGATAAGTGAATGATTTGTGCCCCTTCTTCGCCACCAAGCTCTACTAAGAACCATGGGTCAACCGCGATACAGTGACCGCCTACACCTGGACCTGGGAAGTGTACGTTTACACGTGGGTGATAGTTCGCAAATTTAATCGCTTCCCAAATGTTTACGTCTAACTTATCCGCAAGTTTCGCTAATTCGTTTGCAAACGCGATGTTCACGTCGCGGTATGTGTTTTCCATTACTTTTACAAGCTCTGCTGTTGTTGCATCTGTTAAATGAATTGTTCCTTTTACAAACACTTCATATAATTCTTTTGTTAATTCCGCTGATTTTTCGTTAATACCACCAACGATGCGGTCGTTGTTCACAAGCTCTTCGAAAATGCGGCCTGGGATTACGCGCTCAGGTGAGTGAGAAACGTATAATTGTGTCCCGATCTCTAAGCCTGTTTTCACTAATTCCGGTAACATGATGTTTTCGACTGTTTTTGGTGGTACTGTTGATTCTAAAATGACTAAGTTGCCTTCTTTTACAAATGGCACGATCGATGCTGTTGCTTTACGTACATATTCTAAGTTGGCTGTTTTGTCAGCGTTAATTGGTGATGGTACAGCTACGATAAATACGTCCGCTTCCACTGGCGTTGTTGATGCTGTTAAGAAGCCTTCATCTACTGCTTTATTTAAACGTTCTTGTAAACCGTTTTCTTCGATGTGTAATTGTTTCTCTTGAATACTTTTTACAGCTGCAGGGTTTACATCAACACCATGCACCTTTACTCCATGGTTTGCGAACATTACGGCTGTCGGTAAACCGATATAACCTAACCCTACAACACAAATTGATTTTGTCATGACTATTCTTCCTTTCGACACACTACCTGCATCTTCATTAATAATTATATATATAGACGTTTCCCGTACGATTGCGGTTTCACGATTTCTAGTATACAACTTTGCCTCGTTTCTGTGAATAGGCAACTACGTTATGAAACGTATAGTAAATCACCTAGAACCTTTCCATTTCAAACGACTTTCTTCTTATTATATAGTATAGTTTCAACGAGCTATTTTCGAGTAATATTCTATATTTGTACGCATCATTATACTTATTTATGGTCCCACAAAAAAAAGCATCCCCCTATTGATTGTAGGAAGATGCTTTAATGCTGTACGTTACTCAATGGTCGTTCCTCCGTCTAATGTCTTTAGCTGCTCTACTAAGCGTTGGAAGCCTTCCTTGTCATTGCGTGCAAGCGCTTCATCAATGAGTCGCGCAATGTTATCACGCTCAAGCTCTAAAATAATGTCATCTACTTCTGTACGCTCAGCTTGCTTCGCTTCAACTTCCTCCACTTGCGGTGCCGAGTTTTCTAAAATCGGTACTAAATGCTCGTGAACGTTTGAAATAAGGAGCAGTTGATAAAGCGGTAAACGAATGAAGCGATTCCCTTTTTGGAAGACGAATACTTCCGATAAGTTTTCCACCTGCATCGTTTGTAAATTGACGATCATTTCTTTCCCTTCAATTGGAATGAAGTGAAAAATTTCATCGTCCTTTAAAATCGAGAAATATTGATATGCGAATACGAGTCGTAGCTGATTGCCCGTTACTTTCGTATAAAATGGCTTCATAAATTGAACGTGGATCATAGCGAAACCTCCCAACTTCAAATTTTCTGACTTTTACAAATTTTATCACACCGTCTACTAAGAAGATATATTTTTTTCCAAAGAGGCATATAGTTCTAGTTTGTTATAAAACTATTCCCGCTCCGGTTTCATCGTAAACCTTTCAGCTCGGTCGCAATGTGCGCTATAATGGTAAAATGATTTTTAATTAGGGAGGCTTTTATATGCTGCACAATTTAACAAGCGTCGCCAAAGAATTTAAGCCGCTCATCGCCGAATGGATGGAGACGTTTGAGCAAGATTTAACAGCAACAAACGATGCACATGTCGAAAAAGTGCGCCGTGCAAGCTTCATCGTTCGCAATAAAGCAATTGAAATTGACGACTATTTCCCGCAATATAGCAAGCTGTACTTCAACGTGCAAAGCATGCCGTTTGCGAACGTCGAATTAAATTTTGCAAAAGGAACGACAAGTTGCACATGCACCGAACAATCACCTTGTCATCACGTCATCGCAAGTGTCATGTGGCTTTATCAATATCATCATTCGCTACAGCGTTGGGTCACAAACTGGCGCGTTCAAAAAACAATGCAGTTTAACTTATTAGCAGAGGAGCGCTCACCTGCTGTATGGCGCCACTTAGCAAAATCGGTGCTGACACAAACGTTGCCCCATGACCACATCGAGCCATTTTTATTATCAAGCTACGATACGAAAATTCATGAACGCTTACAAACGCACATGCCGCTTGAGTATGAATGGCAAACGTTATACCAACTTTATATGGAGCTATACGTATTGCAAAACATTTGGCAGCACATTGAGCGCCCAGATGAAACGCACGGTTTAATGTTTACGTATTATTTAGCACGCAAGCAAGAAAAGATCGAAACGCTGTTTAAGAAATTATCATCCCGCACACGTTTATTTGAAATGGATGCGTTCTTTGCAGAAATTGAACAGTTACTGCGCGCGTTGTTACTTGAATGTCACGGCTATATTACGGAGCGCTTCTCACTGTATTGCTACTACTGGTTACATGTACAGCAGCAACAAACAGCACGTGAAAAAGAGCAGCGCGCCCTTTCTGCCATTACGCTGCAGAACACGACATTTGCACAGCTATTTTTCGCAACTGTGCTCGGTCAGCGCGAGCGGATCGTTGACGTGAAAGCGATTGAAGCAGCACAATGCGGCTATTATATTGAGCTTGCACACACAGCGCATGCACTCGGGTCTCATGACATTGAAGAGCATGTTTTAAAACTTGTGCTGCCACAGCTTGAATCCTATATCACCCAACATGTACCATCATCTTTTCGCAGTACATTTATTGAAGATGTCATGAAATTATACGGGCATGTTTCGCTAAATGATGATGAAGAAAGTGAGTTATATGCGTCACTTGGCAATTATGGTCTTCAGTTTTACTCACTTTATTTAATTCGCAAAATGCGCTATCGTGACTGGGTCGCGTTACAAACGCTGCGTCCGACCTCGCTTGGACACGCTGAAATGTACGGTTTACGAGACGTACTTGACGCTGACCCTGCCCTTGTCCTGCCGCTTTATCATACGTTTGCGCTACGTGAAATTGACCAAAAATCGCGCATGCACTATAAACAGGCGGTGCGCATTTGGAAAATGATGAAGTCCGCAGCGAAAAAAGCAAATAAAGAAGAATTTTTCGAACGTTATATTGAGACGATGCAGCAGCAATTTAAACGACTGCGCGCATTGCAAGAAGAGATGGAGAAAGGAAAGCTACGATCATGACGACAAGTTCTATGTTTCACGAAACGCTGTCACTGCTTATTCGAGAAGAAGGTAGTTCATGGCTCATTAACGAAGTGCAAGGAGACCGTTTTTCATACGTACAACATTGGTTAACGCCTCTTTGCTTTTCACACGAAGCGTCGATGTACGGATTACAAGCAATGGAAAACGATATTAGCGCACGCTTTACTACCGCTATGCTACTAGATGTGCTACACGATGACTTTCGCAATCCGTTCGTCACAATCGTCGGTGCAGATGAGCATTCAACAAATGTGTTGCAGCAACTACACATGCTATTGCCGTATTGGCGTACACCCGACGTTTGGCAATATGTGCAACAAGACGGCACCTTCTCGTTCCCTCCCCACATCAATGGGGCATTTTTAGAGCGTGCGTTGTACGACGAATTGCAGCAGCATGATCTGTCCATTAGCGAGTTGCCTGCGCTCATTCCGATTTTTAAAGAGGGAAATTGGCCGCTTCAAACGAGCATTACAACAGGTGAAGCAACTATTGCGTTCCGGTTACGAGAGCCTGACGACAACGACGCAGAATGGCTTCTTGAAACAGTTGTAAACGGTAAGCGCAACGGTTCGTACTGGACACCTGCCGTGAAAAAGCGCACATTGCCAATCGAGCGTGCACTTCCCGCGAAATGGGCCGAGCAAGCCGCTGCCATTGAAGCGCAACAGCAAAAAGCCTTTTCATTGCTTTCATTGATGGAAAGCGAATCACCGAAGCAGTTTTTATATAAGCCGCTTACAGATGAACAGCTACGCCAGTTTTTACAGCACGATGTCGTAAAGCTACAAGCGTTTGGCTATTTCGTCGTGCTCCCTGCATGGTTAAAAGATTTAAATAAGCCGAAGCTTCGTACGTCGGTCACAGCTGGCACGACAAAAAGCAATGCGCGCTTACATGATGTGCTTGAGTTTAACTGGCAATTTTCAATCAATAATGAAACGATTTCTGCCGAGCAGTTCCGTCGTCTCGTTGGTGAAAAGCGCGAATTTATACGCATCGGTACGGAATGGTTCCAACTTGATGAACAATGGCTTGAAAAAATGAAAGCATTAATGGATAAAACGGAAAATAAAAAATGGACGGTGCGCGACTTACTATTTCGCGAGCTACAAGAAGAGCTTGAGCAAGTGGTCGATGATGTCGCTGAACAAGACGATCCGATTTTACAGCTTAACATGCAGCAATCCCTCAAGCGTTATTTACAGCAGCTTGAGCAAAAAGAGGGCTTACCCGCTGTGGCGGTCCCACCTACATTGAATGCACAGCTGCGCTTTTATCAGCACCAAGGGTTTGAATGGCTTACGTTCATGCGCAAGCAGCAGTTTGGCGCATGTTTAGCAGATGATATGGGGCTTGGAAAAACCATTCAGCTCATTACGTACGTGCTGCAGCTGTTTGAAGAACAACGGAACGCAAATGCGGTGCTCATTATTTGCCCAACGTCTGTACTTGGCAACTGGCAGCGTGAAATTGCGCGCTTTGCACCGATGTTACAGGTATATACGCATTACGGTAGCAATCGCGAGAAAGAACAATTTGTCGACACGATTACGCAGGAACGCCCACATATCGTGTTATCGACATACGGCACGGTAACGCAAGATGCGGATATGTTACGCGAATATACATTTAGCTGTATTACGCTTGATGAGGCACAAAACATTAAAAATATGCAGACGCAGCAATCACGCGCCATTCGTCGTCTGCACGGGGAGCATCACATCGCGTTAACCGGAACGCCTGTTGAAAACCGTTTAGCAGAGCTGTGGGCCATTTTTGACTTCATTCATCGCGGTTATTTTGGCAGCTTTAAAACGTTTAGCGATGCGTACATTGCACCGATTGAACGTGACAACGACGAAGCGAAAAAAGAAGAATTACGCTTAAAAATTTCGCCATTTTTACTGCGCCGTACAAAGCGTGATCCAAAGCTAATGTTAAACTTACCAGACAAGCAAGAGCAGCATGAATACTGTCCGCTATCAACGGAGCAAGCCGTGCTTTATGAAAGCTACGTGCAAAATGCGCTTGCAGATTTAGAGGAATTATCACCATTTGAGCGACGCGGACGCATTTTAAAAACGTTAACGAAATTAAAACAACTATGCAATCACCCTGCCCTTTATTTAAAGGAGGATTTACAAGATGCAAAAAGCTTGTTGCAGCGCTCTGAAAAAGTAAAGCGCATCGTGTCTCTTAGCGCGCAAATTGTTGAAAACGGGGAGCAATGTTTAATTTTCACGCAGTATATCGGCATGGGTGAGCTGCTACAGCTTTGCTTAAAGGAACTACACGGTATTGACGTTCCATTTTTAACGGGCGCCACGCCGAAAGCACAACGCGACACAATTGTTGAACAGTTCCAAGCAGGCGCGTTTCCGATTTTCATTTTATCGTTAAAAGCAGGTGGTACAGGGCTTAACTTAACTGCCGCTAGTCACGTACTGCACGCGGATCGTTGGTGGAACCCAGCTGTTGAAAATCAAGCGACCGACCGCGCGTACCGCATTGGGCAAACGCGCTTCGTGCACGTGCATAAGTTTATGACAACCGGCACAATTGAAGAAAAAATTGATAAAATGCTAACGACGAAGCAAGCGTTATCAGAAGACTTAATTCAATCATCCAACTGGATTACCGAACTTGCACATGAGGAATTACAACAATTGCTGACTTATAATTAACAAAGGTGTATAGGATAAAACAAGTGGCATCAGGAAATGCGATATTTCCTGATGCCACTTGTTTGCTTTTTCGATCACTTTGCTTCGAGCAGGCTTTTCTGGGGGCATGGCTTGAGCCTGTAGTCTCAAGCTCATGCTATTCCCCTAGAAGTCCGCTCTTTGCGTCGTGATCGTCTATCAAAC
>JAHAYH010000089.1 GCA_018384745.1 Caryophanon sp.
GCTGCAACTGCCAACTTCTTGGCAAACAAACGCCGATTATTTTGCGGGCAATGATATGCCAGAAGGGGCGTCACAAATTGCACAAGCGTATGCAGGACACCAGTTTGGTCACTTTACAATGCTTGGGGATGGACGCGCGTTGTTGCTTGGTGAAATTGAAACGGAGCAAGGCATTACGGATGTGCAGCTAAAAGGCGCAGGACGTACACCATTTTCACGCAATGGTGATGGGCGTGCCGCACTTGGACCGATGTTACGCGAGTACATTATTAGCGAAGCGATGCATGCGCTTCATATTCCAACGACGCGCAGCTTGGCCGTAACGATCACAGGGGAAGCGGTGCAGCGTGAAACGTTGTTAGAAGGCGCGATTTTAACGCGTACAGCGAGCAGTCATTTACGTGTCGGAACGTTTGAGTATGCACGCCAACTTGGGGAATATCGTTATTTACAAGCGTTAGCCGATTATGCGATTGCCCGTCATGATGCGGACATCGCAGACGAAGACAACAAGTATGTGTTATTTTTACGACGCGTCATTGATCGACAAGCGCAGCTGCTTGCGAAGTGGCAATGCATCGGCTTTGTGCACGGTGTGATGAACACTGATAATATGACAATCAGTGGGGAGACGATTGATTACGGTCCGTGTGCATTTTTAGATGCGTATGATTTAGGGGCCGTGTTTAGCTCGATTGATCGACAAGGGCGCTATGCGTTTGGCAACCAACCGAAAATGGCAGGCTGGAACATTGCGCGTTTAGCAGAAAGCATGTTGCCACTTTTCAGCGATGATGAGCAACAGGCAATTGCTGCGGCACAAGAGGCACTTGATGAATTTCCTGTATTGTTTAACCGCTACTGGGAAGAAGGCATGCGTCGTAAAATCGGTTTACAGACGGCACAACAAGGTGACCGTGAGCTTATACAGCAACTGTTACTAGCGATGCAGCAACATAAAGCGGATTATACAGAAACGTTCCGCGCGCTGGCAGATGGCGAAGAGCTCGACAATGCGTTCTTTGAATCCGATGCGTTTTTTGATTGGGAAATGGCGTGGCAAAAGCGCCTGCTTGACGAAGATCGTTCAATTGTTGATGCAAGACGCCTCATGCAGCAAGTAAATCCAATCGTTATTCCGCGTAATCACCTCGTCAACACTGCGATTGAAGCGGCAGAAAACGGTGATTTTTCGCCTGTACAGGAGCTGCTGCGTGTGCTACAAACGCCGTACACATTAGCGCATGACGATGCGGCATACGGGAAAGGCCCAGAAGACGACAAGCCGTTCATCACATATTGCGGCACATAAAATTTTTCCAAATAATAGTTGGAGTCGTCTGTCATTTGCTATACACTTAAAGGAAACATGTATAAGGGGATGAAGGCGATGCCATATGAGTTTGTATCAACACCGATTGAACAAATGAACGTAGAAGCGATTGTGAATCCGACGAATGTGTTTATGCAGTTTACCGACGGTGTAAGTGCGCAAATAGCGGCGTTTGCAGGTCCTGCGATGCAGCAAGATTGCACGAAGCTTGCGCCGCTTCACGCGGATGAAATTCTAATTACACAAGGCTATCGCTTGCCCGCGAAATGGGTGCTTCATGTGCCGATGCCGGAATGGATCGAACAAGGGGAAGAAGCGGTTTCACTTTGCTATGCGCGCATTTTGCAAGATGCCATTACGCAGCGCATTGCGTCGATTGCGTTGCCACTTCTTTGCTGTGGACAAGCTGGGTTTCCAAAGGAACGCTCGCAGCAATTAGCGGAGCAAGTGGTGGAGGCGTTTTTACAAAAGCATCCAACGCTCCACGTATATATTTGGAACGGCGAAACACCGAGTGCCTAAGCGCTCGGTGTTTTTTTACGGTTCATAGATCATCTTTTTCGTCATGCCACCATCGATCGTGATATTTTGACCGTTCACGAAATTATTTTCCTTCGCACTTAAAAAGACGCACATATTCGCAATATCTTCCACATGACCAACGCGGTTTGAAAAGTGCTGCGCATGGTCGATGTCTCGAAGCGCTGCATAGTCATGCGTTTCAATCCAGCCAGGGGAGATGCAGTTCACCGTAATATTGTATGGCGCAAACGAGGCAGCGAGCGCATGTGTTAACGCGACGATGCCACCTTTTGATGCGGCGTACGCTTCTGTATGTGGCTCGCTCATAAACGCCCGCATCGATGCCATTGAAATAATGGCACCACCATCGTGATCTTTCATGTACTTCGCTGCTTCACGTGCGCATAAAAAAACACTGCGTAAATTTGTTTGAAGGATGGCATCAAAGTCGTCTACTGATAATGTGAGCGGATCTGCCCAAACTGCATATCCAGCATTGTTAATGAGTACATCGATTGCCCCGAGCTGTGCGTGTACATGCGCAAAGACGTCTTCAATTTGTGTAGCATTGGCGACGTCAAGTGCATAAAAGTGAGCATCATAGCCTTGTGTACGAAGCTGTTCAGTGACGTCTTTACCGAGCTGTTGTTGTTTGTCGGTGACGATCACGGTATGACCAAGTTTTGCGAATGCTTCTGCCACACCTTTACCGATGCCTTGAGCTGCGCCTGTAATGAGTATATTCATGTTCATCACTCCTTTTCATTTACTGTAAAGCATAGCTCCGAAGAAGAAAAGGGTGTACAGTCGTTTCATTTTCAGCGTAATTCGGTATGATAAAGAAAAAGGGGGATGCAAGATGGACGGACGATTATTACTACAGATTGCGGCAAGCATTGTGCCGACACAAATAGCGCTTATAGATGAAGAAAAACGGTGGACATATGAGGAACTACTGCGCGAAAGTTCATATATTGCACACGCACTTCAACACGTTCAACGCGGCGAAACGGTCGCCATTTTACTGACAAACCGCGTCGAGTATGCGGCGGTATTACTGGCGTGCTGGCAGTTAGGCGTTGTGGCGATGCCAGTGAATACACGCCTTAAAGAAGCGGAGCTACATACGTTATTTGCTGATGCGGCATGTGTTGTAACCGAGGCGCGTTACGCACATATTACCCCGCAGGAATGCACTGTAATGATTGAGCAAATTACGCGGATGTCATACGACGACGAGCGACCGTATGAGCAAGCGTTCACGTTGCTAACAAGCGGTTCAACACGTGCACCGAAAAAAGTCGAAATATTCCATGAACAATTTGCTGGTTATATTTTTGCGCATCAAGAAGCACCAGACGGCACCGACCGAGGCGTATATTTACAGACGGTGCCACTGTTTCACATTACCGGTTTAACGTCGCTATGGAATGCGCTCTATAGCGGTCGTACCGTCGTGTTACAAGAAGGGTTTGATGCGGTGCGGTGGGTGAACGCGGTGCACACTTATAGCGTGACGCATAGCTTTGTCGTACCGACGATGCTATATGATGTACTGACGCAACCGCTGCAAGCACTACATACATTAACGCATTTGACGTACGGCGGTGCACCGATGCCCATCACTATTATTGAACGAGCGATTGCCGCGTTACCACATGTGTCCTTTTCAAACGCATACGGCTTAACAGAAACGACCGCGACCATTGCAGCACTCACACCGGACGATCATCGCATTGATGGTGACGAAAAAAAGCGTGCGCGCCTACGTTCCGTTGGGAAGCCGCTCGCTGATGTGGACATTCGCATTTGTCGCGATGGAAACGTTTGTGCACCGTATGAAGTGGGCGTCATCGAAGTGCAAACCGCAAGATTAAATCGTTACGCAGGGGAACGGGTGCAGCAATGGTTTGTCACGCATGATGAAGGCTATATGGATGAGGATGGGTATTTATTTTTAACCGGTCGGAGCCAAGACGTCATTGTGCGCGGTGGGGAAAATATTGCCGCGCATGAAGTGGAACAGGCACTTTTACAGCTACCAGGCATCGTGCAAGCAGCAGTCGTCGGTGTGGAACATGCGCGCTGGGGTGAGGAGGTCGCCGCGATGGTTGTTTCGACCGAAGAGCTCGATGCACAACATGTACAGCAAACGTTAAAAGCAGAGCTTGCAAGTTTTAAAGTGCCACAGCATATTATTTTTGTACAAAAGTTACCGCTTCATGCAACGGGGAAAGTGGATAAGCGACAAATTATAGGAATATTCAACGAACAAAAAGGGAAAAGCGAATAACATGGCGAATAAAATTAAAATGCTACAAAACTATTTGGAGGGATATACATGACGCAAAAAATGGGAACGAAGCTCATTTGTGAGACGTGTCAAAGTGAGTTTATCGTCACAAAAGCAGGGCAAGGGACGATGACGTGCTGTGGCAAACCATTACAAACGAAGTGAGGGATGAACGATGACAAATCAATTAGGTAAGCGTTTTGAATGTACAACGTGCGGAGCGGAATTGCTTTGTACAAAGGCAGGAGACGGAACAGTGATGTGCTGCGATCAACCGATGGAGCTCAAAAAGCCAGCCGCACTACCAACTGCAGATTAATTGAGGTGAACGAACGTGAATGAATCGTTAAAAGGCGTCACAGTGTTAGAGCTAACAAGAAGTGTCGCAGGTAGTTATGCAGGTGGTTTACTTGCAGCAAATGGCGCAACGGTGCATAAAGTGGTGGCCATGCCAGGCGATGCGACACCGTTTACGTGTGCGCGTAAACAACTGCATGAAAGCGATGCGCTCATGTCGTTGTTGTTGCAACCGTTTCAGTTAGTGTTGATCGATAGCGCAACGGACTTACATACACGTACGTTTGTGAAGCGTGCGCAGCCGCGTGCGTTATTTTGTGATTTACAAATTGGCAATGCACTTGATAGTACCGAGGAAGTGTTGCAAGCGGTACATGGTTGGTCGGCATTAACCGGACATCCAGATGAAGCAGGACTCGTCATCGGTGGCTCACCTGCATCGGTTGTCATCGGGGCGCATGTCGCGTTTTTAGCGATGGCGGCATTATATAACGACGTGACAGCACCCGTTACGGTGTATGCGGAAGACGTTTTAACGAGTGCGCTTGAAGGGGCAGCGACGCAGTACATCGCGCATCGTGCGGAGCGCCGCCGCTACGGTAACCGACATCAAGGGCTCATTCCGATGTTTATTACAAAAGCGCTCGACGGCTATGTTTTTATTGGGGCACCGACCGAGGAGAAGTGGGAGCTGCTAGCACGCTGGGCAGAAATTGATGAGCCGCTCTATGCGACAGATGAAGGGCGTGCGCGTCACGTAAAAGATGTTGAAGCACGCTTAGCACAGTGGGCAAAAACACAATCGGTCGATGAGCTTGTAATGGTTGGACAAGCGTTTCGATTGCCGTTTGCGAAAGTCCAAACACCTGAGCAGTTAAAGCAATGCCCACAGCTGCACCATCGCGGCTATTTTAAGCGACGCATTCCGTGGCAAGAGACGGTGCTAACAACGAATAGAGGGACACATAAGCCGCTGCAAAACTTGCGCATTCTCGATTTGACATCGATGTGGGCAGGCCCGTATTGCAGTCGGTTATTTGCAGACCTTGGCGCAGAAGTCATTAAAATTGAAGCGCCGAATCGACCAGACGGCATTCGAAAAGATCAAGGTGCGTTTGCGCCATTTTTCCAAGAGCTAAATCGCAATAAACGAGCGATCACGCTGCACTTACAGCAAGCAGAAGACCGCGCACATTTTGAGGCACTCGTGCAAAGTGCGGACATTGTGATTGAAAACTTCAGTCCGCGCGTCATGGAAAACTTCGGCTACACACCGGACGTGCTACATGCGTTAAATGATCGCTTACACATCACGTCGCTGTCTGCATTTGGGCAAACGGGTGACTACCGCGATTACATCGGCTATGGTCCGACGCTAGAAAGCTTCGGTGGGTTAGCACATGCGACAGGGTACGGCGACACACCGTGGTTACCAGGCTTTTCAGTAAGCGATTTTGCAGCAGGCATTCACGGTGCAGCTGCAACGATGTTTGCGTTATATGCGATGAAAACAACAGGGGTTATCAAACGGCTAGACGTCTCGCAATATGAAGTGGCGGTCAATTTGCTCGCAAACGGTGTGTATGAGCCGGTGAAAAAGCAACGTTCGTTATCGGCATCATCGTTAAAAACGGTATGCAGTCGTCTTGTCGAAAGTCAAAAAGTACATGGCGCCTTTTTCTATACATGTGATGACTTCCCGCGCACTGTCCATGCCGCGCCGACAATCGGACAACATAATGCTTTATATAAAGGAAGTGATTCGCATGCTGAGCATTCATGAACAAATCGCAACCGTCACGCTAACGGCGACAACAATGACGACGCAGCTAGCGGCACAATTACGCGACGTTGCGGAGCAGTTGCAGTACGCAGAGCAAGTAAGCATTGTCATTATACAAGCGACATCGCCTCATTTTTTACCATATGTAGAAGATGACGGGGGTGTAGGGCATTATGCGTTTTACAACCAAGTAACGATGATGCTAGAAGCGTGGGCACGGCTGCCACAAGTGATCATGGCGGTCATTGACGGTGCGTGTGCACAAATTGGCTTAAGTATCGCGTGCCTTGCTGATCTTCGAATCGGCAGCGAAGCAACGACGATTGCACATACAGGACTTGCACTCGGTGGTGTGGCAAAGCGCTTTAGTCAGCTTGTCGGAAAAGGGGTCGCGATGCATGTGTTCGTCGGTGGGCATGTGATGGACGCTCAAGAAGCACAGCTGCGCGGCTTTTTACGCGTCGAAGCCTCGCCACAAGCGGCGGTGGAACAGCTAGCAAAGCAGCTAAGCGCGCAGTCGAAAATTGCGATGCAGTATACGAAAGAAAGCATTTTACGCGGCAGTGATTTGACGTTTCAACAAGCGCTGTTACATGAAATGGACTTGTACATGCTCGTCCAAACATCGCATGACCGCTTAGAAGGTGTGGAAGCGTATTTGCAAAAGCGCGCACCGCAGTTTAAGGGGGAGTAAGTGAATGTGCATCGAACTAGAACGGCATGGTGCTATTTTAATCGTCACCCTTCACCGTCCTGCACAGTTAAATGCGATCGATGCCTCGTTACGAGATGCGCTGTACGAAACGTTTTGCAACGTGCGTGATGACGAATCGCTGCAAGTTGTTATTTTACGCGGTAGCGGTAAAGGGTTTTGTGCAGGGGCAGATTTGACGGAGTTTGGTGAAGCGAACACGGTGTTGCAAAAGCGACGCATTCGCCTGCAGCATGACGTATGGGAAGTGATCCGCACATGCAATAAGTTTACGATCGCCATGCTTCATGGGTTTGCGATTGGTTCAGGGTTGGAGCTTGCGATGCTTTGTGATGTGCGAATAGCAAGTGATGATGCGGTATTTGCGTTACCAGAAGCGGCGATCGGGATGATGCCAGCAGCAGGAGGAACGCAAAGCTTACCGCGCTTAACAAACTTAGCGCACGCGATGGATCTGGCATTAACAGGACGTCGCTTTTACGCGGAGCAAGCATGGCAGTACGGAATTGTACAGCAAATCGTGCCGCGTGACGAATTGGTACGTACCGTCATGCAGTACGCTGAACATGTGCTTACGCAGTCACAGTGGCGCACGCTGCAGCGCGAGATTCGAGCAAGTACAGATTAGACGAGGGGAGAGTGTAACATGGTGCAAACAACAGCGGCCATTACAAACAATATTACACGTGTACAACTACCGTTACCGTACGATTTAATGTCGGTCAATGCGTATATTTTCGAAGGGGAACATGGTATTACAATCGTCGATACCGGCGATACGATGCCAGCAGCAAAAGAATTGTGGCAGCGGGTCATCGGCGACCGTCATGTTGAGCGCATCGTCATTACACATGGGCATACGGATCATTTAGGCTGTGCCAATTGGTTAAAGGAAACGTACGGCGCACCGATTTATATGTACGATAAAACGTATGCGCGCGTCGAACGATTAAAAAAGGGGCTTGCCAGCGGCGGTTATACGAATCCGACCGATGAAGTGTTTGCGCTATACGGCGTCCACGTAGAGCTACCGAATGTGGAAGTAACGATTGATTATGCAAATTATGTCGTCGAACCGGACGTATTGTTTACCGAAGCAACGGGTGTGCAGTTAGGGGATGTACAATATGACGTGTTATTTACACCAGGACATTCAGAAGATCACGTATGTTTTTACAATGCCGAACAAGGCGTGCTGGTTATCGGCGATCATTTACTAGAGGCAATCAATCCGGTCATTTTGCCGACGCTTGGGTTTTTAAATCCAATTGCGCCGTATTTAGCGTCGTTTGATCGATTAGAGCAGCTGAATGCACCATATGTGTTAACCGGTCATTTAACGCTTATTCCGGATTTACAACAGCGCATTCAACGCCTACGTACGCATTATCATAAGCGTATTTTACAAACGTTTGAAGCGGTCGCAAGCGGCAACAACACGCTACACGATGTAACGGCCTACGTATATGCAGGCAAAGAAGGCACGATCGGCCACTCGATGTATGCACAAACGATTGCGATGTTGCATTATTTAGCTGCAATTGACAAAATTTTGATTCAAGACGATGGACAGACGCGAACATTTGCTTTACCTACCCTGTTCTAAAGGTATATACTATTTAGAATAAATAGAAAAAACATTGTTTTCAGTTAATTTGGAGGGTACGCAGCATGACAAAAGAGCAAACAAACGTAGAGAGCTTTGACTTAGACCATACAAAGGTAGCAGCACCGTACGTGCGCTTAGCAGGTGTAAAAGTAGGAACGCATGGTGATGAAGTGCGCAAATACGACATTCGCTTCAAGCAACCGAACGTCGAGCATATGGAAATGCCAGCGCTGCATTCATTGGAACATTTAATGGCAGACCGCATTCGCAACCATACAGACCAAGTTGTGGATCTATCGCCAATGGGCTGTCAAACAGGCTTTTATTTATCGATGATCAATCACGATGATTATGAGGAAGTGCTTGCTATTTTAGCGAAAACAGCACAGGACGTACTTGATGCAACGGCAGTACCTGCATGTAATGAAGTGCAATGTGGCTGGGCAGCGAGTCATAGTTTAGAAGGGGCACAAGCGCTTGCAAAGGAATTTTTAAACAAGCAAGATGAGTGGCGCCAAGTATTTAAAGAAGCATAGGACTGAAGTGGTTTTTTATTGTTCAGCGGAGGGCGTTCATCGTAAACATGTGAGGACATCGCGTGTGAAGCGGCGACTACTAGGGGAAAAGAACGTGTTCGCGAAAAGAAGCGTTGTCAAATAGCCAAAAAGCGTGATCGGAAACATGACATTTTCCGATCACGCTTTATTTTGTTTCAAATACTTTTTGAATGGTAATTATTGTAACGTTGCGTCTTTTTTCATCACGGCGCGAATCGCTTCGTGAATCGTATGTTCAAATTGTTGATCTTGTAGCGTCATCACGCCTTCAATGGTCGTGCCACCTGGTGAACATACTTGGTCAACTAAATCGTACGGGTGCTGTTCGCCGATCGAATCAAGCACCATTTTCGCACTGCCAAGCACTGAGCTTGCCGCAATTTCAAGCGCGATCTTTTTCGGCAAGCCATCGCGTACGCCTGCGCGTGCAATCGCATCGATGTACATGTACGTAAAGGCAGGTGATGAGCAGCCTGTCGCAGTGAAAATCGCAAATTGCTCCTCTGGCAATTCCACGATGGAGCCAACTGTTGAAAATAATGTGCGCACCATTTGCTTTTGTGCATCGGTTGCGCGTGCTGGTGCTGAGAAGCAGCTCGTTGATGCGCCGACCATTGCGTTAATGTTTGGCATGACGCGAATAACGGTATTATGCGGTAAAAACTGCTCATAAAACGACAGCGGTTTTCCTGCCGCGATTGAAATAAATGTATGTTCTTCGCGCACAAATGGTGCTACGTCACGCAGTACCCCTTCTAATAAATGCGGCTTCACCGCTAAAATAATAACGTCTGCTTGCGCTAAAATTTCTTTAGTAGAAAAACAAGCAGAAATGCCGTATGCTTCAACTAATTGATTTGTTTTTTCGCTTGAGCGATTCAAGCCAAAAATAGTCGCGGGTGCAAACATCGTTGACTGGCACATGCCTTTAATAATCGCTGTGGCCATGTTCCCAAGACCGATAAATCCATAATTCATGATTAATCTAAACTCCTTTATATACCGTGCATTTCATTAGTATAGCGATAACGATGGCGCTTCAACAAGTGATTTGTTTAAGCACGACATTGTACAAAGTGCGTTATTTCATATATAAAAGAATCATCATGATGAAAAATTGTAAACGAGATAGTAGGTGAGCGAAACGATGAAACGAAAAGAGCCGTTGCGTAAAAAAGGAAATATGATTGTCTTCCCAGGGGTTGTTGAACGCACGCTGGAGCTTGCACATGAGCATGCGGAATATTACCGGTATGAAGAGGCCGTTGACGAATTTGAAAAAGCATTTTCGTTGCAAGAGCCAACAACGCGTTCCCTTTTAGCGTATGCGTATTGCTTATATGAAGTGCGTGCCTTTCAAGAAGCGCGCGATGTATGTGAGCGTGTATTAACGCATCCAAATATTCCAATGGTCGAAGTGATGGAGCTCTATTTAACGGTTTGTATGGAGCTGAAGGAATACGCGCATGTGACGACGCTTGCGACAAGTTTACTTGAGCAGCCATTAAACGACGAGCAACGTGAAAAAATTGAACGTATTTTATCGCTCAACGAGAAAATTGTCGAGCGCATCGATGGGCAGCAACACGTCGATGAAAAGCTCGATCAATTTTTGACGATGCAGATTCATGAGCAAGATCAATTTGTTAATGCATTATTTCAGCAAAATATTCGTCCGTATAAAGAAACGCTCATTCGCTATGTGGAAGATGCGAGTGTGCATCCGTTAATTCGGGCGACGTTGCTGACGATTTTTTGTGAGCAGCAAATCGACTGTATCATCCGTTATCCGATTGAAGCGCGCATTGTCGAAGTTAACCCGATTGATTTAGTCGGCAGCCCGTTTGACATGCCTCAATTTACGGAGTTGATGGCACTGGCAGAACATCAGCTCGATGCCGATCCGACGAAGCAAGAGCTGGTCGAAGAGCTTATTAAACGCCATGCACTGTATGTGTATCCGCTTGATTGGGAGACGTTTTATGGCTATACGACGGCTGAAATGCTCGCAGGCTATGTGCAGTATATCGAGCTATTATTTGGCCAAAATGACGCGTTAGATGAGGACATCATTACGTGTATTCAACAAATGGAGATGAATATGAATATTGAGATGTAAGGAAATTTGTTGAAAGTCTAGGCATCTGTGTTATACTAAAATGGTTGTCAAACCTTAATAGTTAAGTAAGTTGTCTAACAAGCGAAATTTATTTTTGGAGGGTATATACATGTCTGTAAAATTCGAAAAGCAAGAAGCAAACACTGGTCTTTTAACTGTAGAAGTACCAGCTGAAGCTGTAAACAAAGCATTAGATGCTGCGTTCAAAAAAGTAGTAGTAAAAATTAACGAGCCTGGTTTCCGTAAAGGTAAAATGCCTCGTCCGTTATTTGACAAAAAATATGGTGTAGCATACTTAGCTGAAGAAGCTTTAGATATCATCGTACCAGAATTCTACACAAAAGCTGTTGAAGAAGCTGATATCTTCCCAGTAGCACAACCTGAAATCGACTTCGATTTCGAGTCTTTACAAAAAGACGCTGCTTTCACATTCACTGCGAAAGTAACTTTAAAACCAGAAGTTGAGCTTGGCGAATACAAAGGTTTAGAAGTAACAAAACAAGACGCTACAGTAACTGATGAAGAAGTTGAAGCGCAAATCCAAGAGCAATTAGCGAAAAAAGCTGAATTAGAAATTAAAGAAGAAGGCGCTGTTGTTGAAGGTGACACAGCTGTAATCGACTTCGAAGGTTTCGTAGGCGAAGACGCATTTGAAGGCGGTAAAGGTGAAGACTACCCATTAGAAATCGGTTCTGGTTCATTCATCCCTGGCTTTGAAGAGCAATTAGTAGGCGTAGCTACTGGCGAAACAAAAGACGTAATCGTTACATTCCCAGAAGAGTACCACGCTGCTGAATTAGCTGGTAAAGAAGCAAAATTCGTAGTAACTGTTAAAGAAATCAAAACAAAAGTATTACCAGAATTAAACGACGAGTTCGCAAAAGAAATCGACGCTGAAGTTGAAGGTTTAGACGCATTACGCGCTAAATTAAAAGCTACTGCTGCTGATCAAAAAGAATTCGAAGCGGACGCTCAATTACGCGCTGACTTAGTAGCAAAAGCTGCTGAAAACGCAAAAGTTGAAATCCCAGCTGCTATGATCGATACAGAAATCGAGCAAATGAAGCGTGAATTCGAACAACGTTTATCTCAACAAGGTTTAAACCTTGAGTTATTCTACCAATTCACTGGTCAAGATGCTGCTGCTTTAGAAGCGCAAATGAAACCAGAAGCTGAGCAACGCGTAGTGGAAAACTTAGTAGTTGAAGCAATCGCTAAAGCTGAAGCAATCGAAGTAACTGAAGAAGACATCAACACTGAAGTGTCTAACTTAGAACAACAATTCGGTATGTCAGCTGACCAAATCGTAACTGCTTTAGGTGGTACTGAAGCAATTAAAGCGCAATTAGTACCTCAAAAAACAGTTCAATTCTTAGTAGATAACGCAAAAATCTCTGAGTAATTGCTCCGGTTAAACTAAATAGCATTTCCATGACAAGGTACGAGAAATCGTGCCTTGTTTTATACATATTTTTTGGACCATATAAAAGTAATATTGATTTTTCGAAACAACACGTGCCATTTTTGTGGAAGAATGATAAAATTAATACTTACTATACATATAAGCAACACACTGTGGCGCGATGCCGATCAACATCGCGATGTCACAGCATGCAAAAGGACGTTTATAACGCAATTAGACGGTGAATAAGTACAAAGCAGTCAATATATTTGATAAAGTACACTAAATCTTGTAAGATTGTTGCTTGAATAGGGGTGACCAAATTGTTTAAATTTAATGATGAAAAAGGCAATTTAAAATGTTCATTCTGTGGAAAACCGCAGGAGCAGGTGCGTAAATTAGTAGCAGGACCTGGCGTGTACATTTGTGATGAATGTATCGAATTATGTTCTGAAATTGTCGTAGAAGAGTTAGGTGTAGAGGAAGCTGTTGAATTAAAAGAGATTCCAAAGCCTAAAGAAATTTTAACTATTTTAGATGAATACGTAATCGGTCAAGAGCGTGCGAAAAAAGCATTATCAGTAGCCGTATATAACCACTACAAACGTATTAACTCTAACTCAAAAATTGATGACGTCGAGTTATCAAAATCAAATATCGTGTTAATCGGACCAACTGGTTCTGGTAAAACATTACTTGCTCAAACGTTAGCACGCATTCTAAATGTACCGTTCGCAATCGCAGATGCAACGTCATTAACAGAAGCGGGTTACGTTGGTGAAGATGTTGAGAACATTTTACTGAAGTTAATCCAAGCGGCGGATTACGATATTGAACGTGCAGAAAAAGGCATCATCTATATTGATGAGATCGATAAAGTGGCACGCAAGTCAGAAAACCCTTCGATTACACGTGATGTATCAGGTGAAGGTGTACAACAAGCGTTACTGAAAATTTTAGAAGGAACAGTGGCAAGCGTACCTCCACAAGGCGGTCGTAAACACCCACACCAAGAGTTCCTACAAATCGATACGACAAACATTTTATTCATCGTAGGTGGAGCGTTTGACGGCATCGAGCAAATTATTAAACGTCGTCAAGGTCAAAAAGTAATTGGCTTCGGTGCAAACAACCAAAAGCAACAAGAGAACGATTCATACTTAGCACAATTAATTCCAGAAGACTTATTAAAATTCGGATTAATTCCAGAGTTTATCGGTCGTCTACCAGTGTTAGCGTCTCTTGAGCAATTAGACGTTGATGCACTTGTTCAAATTTTAACGCAGCCGAAAAACGCACTAGCGAAGCAGTACCAAAAAATGCTTGAGCTAGACAACGTTGAGTTAGAATTTGAAGATGATGCACTTGTGGCGATTGCTAAAGAAGCAATCGAGCGTAAAACAGGTGCGCGTGGCTTACGTTCAATCATTGAAGCAACGATGCTTGATATGATGTTTGAGCTACCATCTCGTACGGATATTCAAAAATGTATCATTACGGCAGAAACAATTACAGAAAAAGCAACACCGAAATTAGTGTTAGCAGATGGTACTGTGCTTGATCCAACAGGTGACAAAACTTCGGCATAATAGACCATAAATGATGAAGCTGACTTTGGCCTTTGTGCATATGGTGCACATTGTGCGAAGTCAGCTTTCTTTTTTTCTACAAACGCATGCGTTCGTCAAAGTGGACGAATGAGCGCGAACGTTATAAGATGTTGAAATAATGTACACATGGTACACTACGTTTATACATACGTGAATGCAGTGAAAATTAACGGAGGTGTAAGCCTGCATGAAAGAAGTAAAAAATACAACAAACATTCCTTTATTACCTTTACGTGGGTTGCTCGTTTACCCAACAATGGTATTACATATCGATGTTGGTCGTGAGCGCTCGGTAGCAGCATTAGAGCATACGATGAACGAAGATCGCATCATTTTCTTAACGACGCAGAAGGAAATGCGTACGGAGCAGCCAAAGGAAACGGATCTTTATACGGTCGGGACAGTTGCATTTGTAAAGCAAATGTTGAAGTTACCAAACGGCACGCTGCGCATTTTAGTTGAAGGTGTTTCGCGTGCGAAAATGCTCGCATACCGTGAGGAAGCAAAATTTGCGGTGGCAGACGTTGAGCTATTGCCAGATAGTCAGCATAAAGATGCTGAAACAGAAGCGTTAATGCGCGCAACGTTAACGTACTTTGAAAAGTATGCAAAGTCGTCCAATAAAATTGCAACCGACGTCATGGAAACGGTCAGTGCAATCGAAGAACCAGGAAAGTTTGCGGACACGATTGCAACGCATTTACCACTGAAGGTGAACGAAAAACAGGAAGTGCTTGAAACGTTAAGTGTGAAGAAGCGTTTAGACGAACTGATGATTCGCTTGCATGATGAGCAAGAAGTGTTAAACTTAGAGCGCAAAATTAACACGAAAGTAAAGCAAGCGATGGAGCGCACGCAAAAGGAATATTATTTACGTGAGCAAATGAAGGTCATTCAAAAAGAGCTTGGCGACCGCGATGGCAAAACAGGTGAAGTGTCTGACTTAATGAAGCGCATTGAAGAAGCTGGCATGCCGGAATCAACGAAGCAAGTTGCGCTAAAAGAATTAGACCGCTATGAAAAATTACCATCTGCTTCTGCAGAATCGGGTGTCATTCGCAACTACATCGAGTGGCTTGTGAACATTCCGTGGACAAAAGAGACAGAAGACCGCCTAGATATCGTGCATGCGGAAGAAATTTTAAATCGCGATCACGATGGACTTGAAAAAGTGAAGGAACGTATTTTAGAATATTTATCTGTGCGCCAATTAATGAACTCGCTACGCGGGCCGATCATTTGTTTAGCGGGACCTCCAGGGGTTGGTAAAACAAGTTTAGCGCGCTCAGTTGCTGAAAGCTTAGGACGCGAATTTGTGCGCATTTCACTTGGTGGTGTGCGCGATGAGTCTGAAATTCGCGGTCACCGTCGTACGTACGTAGGGGCAATGCCAGGGCGTATTGTACAAGGGATGAAAAAAGCGGGCACGATCAATCCAGTATTTTTACTTGATGAAATCGATAAAATGTCCAATGATTTCCGCGGCGACCCTTCCGCAGCAATGCTGGAAGTGTTAGACCCAGAGCAAAACAATACGTTTAGCGATCATTACATTGAAGAGCCATATGATTTATCGAAAGTGTTATTTATCGCAACAGCGAACGATTTAAGCACCATTCCAGGACCGCTGCGTGACCGCATGGAAATTATTAATATTTCCGGCTATACCGAAGTGGAGAAAATGGACATTGCGCGCCATCATTTAATTCCAAAGCAAATGAAGGAGCACGGCTTAAAGAAAACACAAATTGTGTTTAAAGACGAAGCGGTGCAAGATATTATTCGTTACTATACACGTGAAGCTGGTGTGCGTGGCTTAGAGCGCCAAATGGCAACGATTTGCCGTAAAGCTGCAAAAGTCATCGTCTCTGGCGACAAAAAGCGCGTGACAATTAACTCAAAAGTAGTCATTGAGTTTTTAGGGAAACATCGCTTCCGTCACGGGCAAGCAGAAACAGAAAACCAAGTCGGTGTCGCAACAGGTCTTGCTTACACAACAGTAGGTGGCGATACGTTGCAAATTGAAGTGTCGATTACGCCAGGGAAAGGCAAGCTTCAATTAACAGGGAAGCTTGGCGACGTGATGAAAGAATCCGCATCAATTGCGTTAACATACGTCCGTTCATTACAAGAAAAATTACAGCTTGCAGAAGATTACTTCGACAAGCATGATCTTCACATTCACGTACCAGAAGGCGCTGTGCCAAAAGACGGTCCATCTGCAGGGATTACGATGACAACAGCAATCGTGTCAGCAATCTCAGGAAAAGCGATTCGTCGTGAAGTCGGCATGACCGGTGAAATTACGCTACGTGGTCGTGTGTTACCAATCGGTGGCTTAAAAGAGAAATCGTTAAGTGCACACCGCGCAGGGTTAACGACGATCATCGTACCAAAAGATAATGAACGCGATATTGATGATATTCCAGAAAGCGTACGTCATGAGCTTACATTCAAATTAGTATCTACAGCAGACGAAGTATTAAACGCTGCGTTAGATGGAGGGTTTTAAACAATGAAAGTGCATAACGTAGAAATGGTTATTAGTGCTGTACGACCAGACCAATATCCAGAGGAAGGGTACCCAGAGTTTGCATTAGCAGGTCGCTCAAACGTAGGGAAATCTTCATTTATTAACCGCATGATCGGACGTAAAGCGCTTGCGCGTATTTCGTCAAAACCAGGGAAAACACAAACGTTAAACTTCTACAAAATTGAAGAGCAACTGTTTTTCGTAGACGTACCTGGTTACGGTTATGCGAAAGTATCAAAGCGTGAGCGTGAAGCGTGGGGCAAAATGATTGAGCGCTACTTCACAGGACGCGAGCCGTTAAAAGCGGTTGTGCAAATTATCGACATTCGTCACGAGCCAACAGACGATGACTGCATGATGTATGATTTCTTAAAGCATTACAACATTCCAGTCATTATCATTGCGACGAAAGCGGATAAAATTCCAAAAGGCAAATGGGATAAGCATAAAAACATCATTAAAAAAGTGTTAGAAATGGATGCCAACGATCCAATTATCGTCTTCTCATCTGAAAAAGGCTTAGGCTATGATGAAGCTTGGGCAGAAATTGAAAAACGCATGTAAGCGACTAACGAACAAAGGGTGCTATTTGAAACGAACGTGTTTCAAATAGCGTCCTTTTTTTGAATGGATGATGTACATAGCAATAACATAGGTTGTTTTTCCCGTTGGCGTCCGCCTCTTGTTCCGAGCAATATTGATGTTCAAATAGCAACGCCGACGTTCGATCATTCCCCTTTTTTTAACGCTAACGACCATCCTACTAAATTTTCTGTTCAAAGGCCTATGCAATGGTATAAAATAACAATAAATAAGGTTCATAGCTTGAAGTTTTGAGAAATCGAAAAATGACTAGAGTTTTTGCAATCGCTTCCGATACATATAGTATGGAGGTGTAAGCTATGGATATCGCAGCATTATCAACACAATTAGCGCAAGTAAACGTCATGCAGCAAGTGTCATTAGCCGTTACAGAAATGGCAATGGATGCACAAACAGACATGACTGCTCAACTCGTCGAAGCAATGGAGACGAGCGCGCCACATCCAACATTAGGACAGTCAATTGACATTTCGATTTAACCGTATATTGTTCGCGTGTATTTTTTGTGCACGGAATAAAATAGAATGAAGAAGCAATAGGAGGGAAAGGCGTGAAAGTAAACTACGCATACGTCGTGTTGCTTGCGCTTCTCTGTGTGATTGCATTTCCAGTGCAGCCTGCATCCGCAGCGTCTGTTCAAGGAGAGTTTGTAGAGGCGGTTTATCGTGATACGGTCGATGCAAAAGGAAATGTAACCGGGCAGGAGCTCAGTCAAGTAACATTGCGCGCAAGCGATGGCAGTGAACGTACATATTTTATGAATGCACTTGCTAGCTTGTACATTAATAACACACCAACGAATATCCAAGGGTTTAAAGCAGGCATGCAAGTAACAGCATCGGTCACATTGCGCCGCATTACAGAAATGCGCGGTACATCTGTTGATCCATCGAATGAAGATGCGAACTTTGGAGAAGCAAACACAAGTACAGCTGGACAAATTAATGCAAATGGTCGTTCGTTATCAGGAATTGTAACGGAAATTGATCCATACGGTATGTTTATGACCGTAAAAACAGATCAAGGACGTGAAACGCAATACTTCTTAAACAACGACACAAAGTACTTTAAAAACAGCAATCAAACGACACTTGCTGGCTTATTTATCGGCGATCGTGTGCAGTTAAACTTTTCTTCTGCCACATCATCAACGGTAACGCGTGTCACGATGAGTGACGTCGGTAAAAAGGTGTCAGGTATTTATAAAGCACGACTGCAAGTATTTTCAGGTGCGACAAATCGTTTAACGGTTCGCAACGAAGAACAATTTAAAAACTGGGATTTCCAGCAAATGAATGGTTCGCGTTTAAAGGCATATAAAACGACAAGTCAAACAACGTATTACGTCGGCGGCATGAAAATTGCGAAAAACCAATTAAGCAATTATCGCGGCAGTGAACTATATTACGTAACGACGAATACGTTTGGGCAAGAAGTGATTGAAAAAGTGGTCGTACTGAGCATGCGTGAGCGTTCATTTGAAGCGCCAATCGTAAGTGTCGACACGGCAAACAACTATATGCGCTTTGACTTAGAAACGTTAAAGTTCCTTTATTACCACGGTGGAACAATTTTAGTGCGCAACGGTCGTCTCATTGAAGAAACGAGCTTAATCGGACAAGGGAAAGCATTTGCGTTAACGCAACCACAAGGTAATACAGAAGTTGCAAATATGATTTACACAACGTCTAAAGGGTTTACATCGGCAAACTTAGCGGACCATGAGCTATACTTCGGTGAGCTTTACTACGGTGGCGATTTAAATGATTACAACATTGAATTAAACGACGCCGTGAAGCTAACAGATAACTACTGGCAAGTGACAAATGAGCCGATTGTGGATCTGAAGTTTACAAATACAACCGCTGCATATGATGATTTAGAAGGCAACGTATTACCGTTTGATGCAGAAACGGAGCTACACGCATATGAAGGTTACTACGGTTACTTCTACGTGCAAGACGGTATCATTGATACGGTATACTTCATCGATCCATCTGCGCGCAACAGCGAGCAAATTGTGACAGGTGTTGTTGATCGCGTGAACGAGCGCACAGGGCAGTTTGACGTACACTCATTAAATGAATGGGTTGGCGATAACTGGCAGGGCATCGGCGGCGACTTACAAACAACGCTTGATAAAGCAGTCATTATAAAAGATGGCAAAAACATTTCAGCGTCACAAATTACAGCAGGCGATCACGTCTACATGCTGTTAGATGCAGATAGCGAACCACATGTAGTATTAATCAATTAACGAGCAAAAAGGAGTAGGAACTTAGTGCTTACTCCTTTTGCGTTGTAGAAAGGGGCATAATCAGCATGAAGAAAAAGCGATGGATAAAGGCATCGGCAACACTTGCAGCAGCAGTAGCGCTTGCATGCAGCCTTTATACGAGCGAAGCAGATGCGAAAGCACCGGATGTTTACGGCGGCATTATGAATGAATATGAATATGAGGAAGTTGTCTTTATTACAGGGCAGCCAGTCGTGTTTAAAGGTGATTCAAAAGCCGCGAAGTTTACGGAAAGTGAAAAAAATGGCAAACGTACAGAAACGCATTCGTTGAAGCTTGTAAACGAAAATGGTGATGAATTAACGCGCTCCTTTACGTACGAGTTTGATACGAAATCACAAACGGCGGTTGGACAATTTACCGAAAACGGCAACGTGAAGTCGTTTAAAGAAGAAATCGTCATTGATGATGTCGCTTACGTACTGAAAGACTATCAATATTCCAACTCGATTTGGCACGATAAATTAGCGGCGAATTTATATTACTCAGGCAATGCCGAAATTCGTAAAATTTATGAAACCGATGTGAAAAAAGGCGAAAAAGCAAAGCGCATTGATGTGTACATTACGAGTAAAAATGATGGCTATGAAAACTTTTGGGGCGCAACAGAAACGAAGCTAACGGACGCAGTATACATGCACGACGACTTAGGCACATTTACGGTGAAAAGCAAGGTGTCTAACAGCAAGTCTAAAACGTTCGTCTACGAAGAAAGTAAGCCGTCTTTATCAAACGTACCAGGTGGCTATTTAGTGGCGACAAATGCAGATGCCATTTCGGAATACACGTATGAAGTGCCCAATTTAAAAAGCACAGGTACGATTCAATTAAATACGGAATACAGCACGCGCAATGAGCGTTTAGCGGTGCCAAAATTCCGTGATTTAGCAACGCACTGGGCAAAGGAAGATATTGAAAAGCTGTATTCATTAGGTGTATATGATGATGAAAGCAACTTCTTCTCGCCGGGAACACCGATGTTGCGTTATGACTTTGCGATTGCGGTTGCAAAGGCTATTGATTCACGCGTTGAGCTAGAACCAGCGACGAAAAAGAACCCAACACCAAAAGCGCTATTTGACGATGTGGCCGTACCAAAAACGGCAAAGGATCGCGACCAATATGCGTACTTTGCAAGTATTGTTGAAAAAGGTGTGATTCGCGGGGAAAACGGGTTGTTTAAACCGACGAATTCATTAACGCGTCAGCAAGCAGCAGTTATTATGATTCGTGCGCTAGGGATGGAGCATATCGCACCAGATCCAGGCTATCAAACGTCCTATGCAGATGATGCACGCATTGCAGACTACGCGCGAGATGGCGTCTATGTTGCGCAGGAGCTCGGCATTATGATGGGTGACCCAGCAACGAATATGTTTAATCCGTACAAGCCGTTAACGCGCGCACAAGCGTCTGCGATTATTACGCGCTTCTTACAATACTTAGAGGAAGATTTACAACAAAACTACCGCGATGACGTTTTATTATTTAACTAGTCGTAATTTTACACAAAAGAAAGGTGAACGCCGATGAACTTGACGATGCGACGATCGCTGACGATGTTACTATTCATCGTGGCAGCGCTATTCCTATCACCGCTGTCATCACAAGCAGCAACGCTAACGGATGTGCCAACAACAGATCCAAACGCTCGTGCGATTAACTGGGCCGCAGATAACGTCATGCAAGATGTGTTAGATGGCAACTATTTCCGACCACAATCGGTTATGACCGAATTACAGCTAGCGCGTGCATTTGCGCGACTAGACCGTGATTTCCCAGCATTTAATGGCTTTGAAACATCTGTCATTTACAACTTTTATGAGGAATATCACATTCCTTATGACGGTACGCATGACAATGCAAGCCGTAATGAAAATATGACACGCGGCGACTTTGCACGTGTATATGCCGCATTTAAAGGCTATGATTTATCGCAGCTTTACGCGGTACAACTTTTATATGTCAATGAAGTAACAAGTGGAAAAACAGGCAAACGTACATATGAGGATTTCGCGCCAGATGAGCCGTTAACGCGTGCGGATGCTGCAACGTTTTTCTATAACATCGCTGCAAAAGGCAACTTTGCTGTAAAAGGAATTTCAGCCGAAGCGAGCGGGAAAGACAATCAAAAAATCACATTACCAGCAGGTTTTACATCAGGCCCGCTACCAACACCGGCACCAGGCGCGGATTCACACGATAGCGTGAACAATCCAGCGTGGGGCAACCGTGTGAAAAACATGGAAATTACCGCACAAGAACTAAATTCAAACGGTCGTGACATGACGAACATTTCATTTGAATTTAATACATGTAGCGGTGCAGAGGTCAATGCGTCGAAGTCGTATACATTTGAAGTGACATCAAAATACGGAGCGCAAGTGATTGACTCAACAGGCGAAGTGGTGAAAACGGTCCAATCTGATGGTGGCGCTGTATCGGTGAACATCGTTGCACCTGCACTGACACGTTCAGTTGTCGATATGATTTCATTTAAAATGACAGCAGCAACAGCAGATAATACGGTAGATTGCTTCACACGTGCGGGCATTACAGCACAGCTGCAATACACACCAAAAGCGGAAATGGTCATTAACTACGAAGTGTTTGACCCGCAACAGCCAAAAGAAGACCAAGGCGATGTCGTGCCGTTACCCGATCCATTACCAGGCTTACCGTTTGGTGTGGGGGCAACAGGAACGGACGTATTTTTAACAGAAGGTGAACTCGAAATTCGAGATATCGATTTATCAAATCGTATTTTCACAGCGCGTAAGTATGAATCGTATACCGATGATTACGGTACGCAGCAAAACAACGATTTAATTACAGCATTTATCGATTATGAATATGCAGCGCTTCGCTATGAAGGGAATCCGATTACACCGGAAATTTTCGAGCGTATTGTTGAAGCGTATTTATACGGTGATGCAGAATTAGATATTCAACCAATTGATACGTATTTAAAAGTGATTTACACAGTGAATGATGAAGGGCGAATTCAGTTCGAAATTTCAGGGTTGCATGCGTATTTATCGATTCACGAAGATGCGAATGAATATTATGCGTTCACGCCGTTAATGGTACTTCAAAAATTTGTGCCGACTGCGCAAACGGTTACGATTGGTCACCGTGAGTCAGTAGACGTGTTACGCACAATGTTTACAAGCTTATCAAACTTTGACCGCGATAGTTATTTACTGTACGGTAACGGTCGCTCGTATGCGAACTTACAAAGTTTATTTGCGAAAATGGACAGCTTAATCGAAGCGAGTGATAAAGCGGACGTACCACCAGGGTTTGACGGTTACACGAAAGTAATGGTGATGCTTTCACGTCCAGGTGGACAAGTCATTACGGATTATTTAGGTGACGTGGAAATTAGCTTCAACGGTGAAACACAAGTCGCGAAGTTTATTACGAATACAACGGATCATACAACAGGTGCTGGGTCACCAGGTGTAGCCGTTGCGTATTTCAACTCGTTAGCATACGGAGAAGCGGAAATTACAGCAGAAATTATTCGTACTGATGCGGCATATGACACGATCTTAAAAGACGTGGTGAACAAAGTAGAGAAAAAGACGTTTTATACAAGTCAGCCGTTCAATCAAAAAGCATGTATGCGCACGGTGGAGCTAGGCTACTTACTGGACTATTCAGGTTCCATGAATCGCGTCGATCAACATAACGCGCGTGCAACAGAGACGCATAAGTTTATTCGTCACATGGAGCAAACGACGAACATTGCGATGAGCTTTGGGCGTACAACGTCACTTCAACATAAAGGAAATGCAACCGATGTGTACAATGCGAAGCCTTACAATAATGTGAAAGCACGTGGTATTACCGATATTCCTGGTGCAATGAAAACGGCACTAGCACATTATTCGAACAACACAAATGTTGAAAAAGCGATGATCATCATTTCCGATGGTAAAACGCGTACGACAAATGTTAGCGGCATGATTGAAGAGTACAAAAACAAAGGCATTAAAGTGTATGCCATTACGTACGGCACAGGCAAGCAAATTAACGATAAAACGATGCGTCAAATTGCGACAGAGACAGGTGGACAATACTTCAACGTCACGTCGATCCAACAGCTGCATAACGTATATGAATCGATTTCACAAATTATTTTATGTGACAAACCAATCGATGCTTGCGTATATGATAGCTCAGTGTTCACATCAACATCTGTAAATGCCAATACACGTTCTGTATCGATTCAAGCTACGATCAATGAAGCGTGTGACAAAATCGTTTCGGTTGTCGCAAGCTATGAATTAGCACGTGGTGCGATGAATTATACGCTCAAGCCACGAAGCGATGCAAACTACCGACTTATTATGAAAAATCGTCAGCTATCAACGCTAGCACTTCAGCCGTATGTGCAGTTCCAAGCGCTTGATGCACAAGGTAATATTTTAGCGACGAAGCAAGTTGAACAAGAACTACCTCGCCGTCGTTAAGACGAGAAATGCCATTTGAAACAACCCGTTTCAAATGGCATTTTTATGTCTCAACACCGTCTATTTTCTTTTTAGGAAAAAAGATGCAAACTTCACGATTACGACAAACATTTTACAACAAATGAGCAACGACATTGCTTTTAAAAAACGGATTTGTTACACTTTTTTTATAATTATTCTAATTTAGAACTGAAAGAAACATCGTCCGCCAAAATAGACAGCAGAGCGGGGCGACATTTATGTTATAATAATCATTATGAATTTGAACGTGTGAGGTGTAGGGGGTTCATGCATACATTAGTCGTGGGCTTGAATTATAAAACAGCGCCTGTTGAAATCCGTGAGAAGTTATCGTTTGCAGAGCATACAATTCCGGAAGCAATGGCAGCATTACAACAGCAAAAAAGCATTTTAGAAAATGTCATTGTATCAACGTGTAACCGTACAGAAATTTATGCGGTTGTCGACCAAGTACATACAGGTCGCTATTATATCAAGCAATTTTTAGCTGAGTGGTTCCACATGCCAATGGAGGAGTTTTCACCGCATTTAATTATTAAGGAGCAAGATGACGCAGTACAGCACTTATTCCGCGTATCGGCCGGCATTGATTCGATGGTGCTTGGTGAGACACAAATTTTAGGGCAAGTGAAAAAGAGCTTTTTAAGTGGGCAAGAGCTTGGTTCAACAGGAACGGTATACAATCATTTATTTAAGCAAGCAGTAACATTTGCAAAGCGTGCGCATACAGAAACAGCAATCGGAGAAAACGCTGTATCGGTATCTTATGCAGCGGTAGAGTTAGCAAAGAAAATTTTCGGTGCATTAACGAAAAAACACGTCGCTATTCTTGGCGCGGGGCAAATGGGCGAGCTTGCGATTGAAAATTTATACGGTAGCGGTGTTGGTGAAGTAACGGTCGTCAATCGTACGCTTGAAAAGGCAGAGGCGCTTGCTGCGAAGTTTAACGGGCAAGCAAAGTCGATGCAGGAGCTGCAATGCACGTTATTAGAAGCGGACATTTTAATTACATCAACGGGCGCAACGGAATATGTCATTGATTTTGACGTGATGCAATACGTGGACCGCCTGCGTAAAGGGAAACCACTATTTTTAGTCGATATTGCCGTACCGCGTGATATTGATCCGCGTGTTGGCGATTTACCAAACGTTTTCTTATACGATATTGATGACTTACAGCACATCGTCGAAGCAAACTTAGCGGAACGTCAGCGAGCAGCTGCACAAATTGAAGACATGATCGTTACGGAAGTTGGCGAATTTAAAGAATGGGTCGCTACACTAGGCGTCGTGCCGGTTATTTCAGCGTTGCGTAAAAAAGCATCTCGCATTCAAGAAGAGACGATGGCGAGCATTGAAAACAAAATGCCTAACTTAACGGAGCGCGAGCGTAAGTTATTAAGCAAGCATACGAAGTCGATCATTAACCAGTTATTAAAGGAGCCGATTTTACAGGCGAAAGAGCTGGCGACTGAAAAAAATGCAGCGGACAAGCTTGAGCTATTCCAACAAATTTTCGGGATTGAAGAAGCGGTTGAAGCGGAAGTGATGCAGCAGCGTCAAACGGTTAAAAAAAGCGAGGCGAGCACGGCGACACTTCGTCCGGAAATGCTGTATTAACAGATGCAATTTATTCATACAACGATCGCGATTTTTTCATAGGAAAATGAGCGTAAATAAGACAGCGTTTTCGCACACATGTGTTACACTATGTGCGAGAGCGCTTGTTTTGTAGTCGGATGCAAAGAGGCGCGAAATGTGGATGGACGCCTAACATGGATTTATGGAAAAAGAAGGGGTTGCCTATGGTACATGTAATGACTGCTGGTTTATACGAGTTTATGGTCATCGTATATGCAGTCAGTATTATTTTATACATTGTCGATTATTTATATAAAGTGCCAAAAGCAAAGCGTCGGGCATTTTGGCTCGTGTCATTCGTTTGGGTCGCACAAACGCTATTTTTAGCAAACTTCATATGGGAGACGAAGCGATTTCCAATTTTGTCGCTCTATGAGGGGATCTTCTTTTATGCGTGGTTGCTCATAACGATTTCGATTGCACTTCATTGCTTTGCGCGCGCAGATTTACCGGTATTTTTCGTCAATATTTTAGGCTTTGTATTTATGACGATTCATACGTTTGCGCCGAATGAAGCAAATGTTGTCGCAACGTCGATGGTTTCAGAGATGTTGCTTATTCACATCGGCTTTGGCATTGTCGCGTATGCGGCGTTTTCCATTAGCTTTGTTTTTGCGATTTTATATATGTTATTGTATCGCGTACTGAAGCAAAAAAAATTTTCAACACAATGGACGCGCTTGCCTTCTTTAGACACAACGACAAAGTGGATTCATTTTAGCACATTGGTCGGCATTTGTTTGTTAGGCATTAGTTTAATTTTAGGGTCAGAGTGGGCGCTATTAACGCTTGAGGATGTTTCGATCTTTGACTTTAAAATTATTGGCTCGTTTATTTTAGCGCTTATGTACAGCGTCATTTTATATGCGAATCGAACAGGCCGCCTTGTCGGCACGACGTATGCGTGGGTGCATGTGTATACGTATATGTTTTTAATACTTAATTTCTTTTTAGGAAACTCATTATCAAACTTCCATGTTTGGTACTAGGAGCAGAAAGGTTGGATTGTTTTGAGAAAGATTATTGTCGGTTCACGTAAAAGTAAGTTAGCGTTAACGCAAACGAATTGGTTTATTAACGAATTGAAGGCAGCAGGTGTGCCGTTTGACTTTGAAGTAAAAGAAATCGTGACAAAAGGGGACCGCATTTTAGATGTCCAGTTATCAAAAGTTGGCGGTAAAGGCTTATTCGTAAAAGAAATCGAACAAGCATTATACGACAAAGAAATCGACTTTGCTGTACATTCGATGAAAGATATGCCAGCGGTGTTACCAGAAGGGCTTGTCATCGGTTGTATTCCGCCGCGTGAAGATGCGCGCGATGCGTTTATTTCAAAAGGACATGTGAAATTTGCGGACTTACCACAAGGAGCGGTTGTTGGGACGAGCTCATTACGTCGCTCCGCACAGCTATTAACGGTGCGACCAGATTTAACCATTCAATGGATTCGCGGCAATGTCGACACGCGTTTAAACAAGCTTGAAACAGAAAATTACGATGCCATTATTTTAGCAGCAGCAGGCTTAAAGCGTCTCGGTTGGAGCGAAGATGTCGTAACGGAATATTTAGATGTCGACGTTTGTTTACCAGCGGTGGCACAAGGGTCACTTGGCATTGAATGTCGTGCGGATGACGCGGAGCTACTTGCCGAACTAGCAAAATTAACGGATGCGTCTACATGGACAACAGCGCATGCGGAGCGCACATTCCTTGCCGCGATGGATGGTGGTTGCCAAGTGCCAATCGCAGGCTATGCAACAGTCGATGGTGACAACGTGACATTAACAGGCTTAGTCGCTGCACCGGATGCTTCTGTTTTTTATAAAGAAACAGTAACGGGGACAGATGCAGTAGCAGTTGGCGAAGCGGTTGCGAAAAAGTTAACAGAGCAAGGAGCATTCGACTTAATTCAGCGCGTAAAGGCTGAGCAGGATGCACAATAGTTTAGCGAACGAAACCGTTATTATTACAGGAACGGCAAAGACGCAAAGCGTACAACAGCAAATTGAAGCGCGTGGGGGGCAAGTATTGTACTTGCCCCTTATTGCGACGAAAGAGCGCATAACACCGCAAGATGCATGGTATGTGCAGCAACTTCATACATTTGATTGGCTGATCTTTACGAGTCAAAATGCAGTCGATGCGTTTGCCGCAAAATGTGCGCGGTTACAACAACAAACGACGTCTATTTCCTGCTTTGTTGCCGCGGTTGGCACAAAGACGAAAGCGGCGCTTGAAGCGATTGGCATGACGGTGCATTTTGTACCGACCGTCTTTAGCGCGGATGTTTTTATTGAAGAATTTCCTGCATTTGTAAAAGGTCAACCGCGTTGCTTATTTTGCAAAGGCAATTTAGCAAAAAATACGATTGAACAATTGCCATTTCCTGTACAGTCATGGATTGTTTATGATACGGTAGAACATGAAAAAAACGCACAGCAACTTCGAGCGTTGTTGCAAACGACGCGCCGTGCAACGGTCGTCTTTGCAAGCCCGTCTGCTGTTCGTACATATACACAATCAGTTTTGCCAGACATCGCGTGGGAACAAGTGCGTGTCGCATCAATCGGTCACATTACAACAGCTGCATTGCAACAAGCGGGCGCGCGAAATATTTTGCAGCCAGCGACGTATACGATGCAAGCGGTTACTGAGCTGATTATTCAACAAAGTGAGGGAACTTATATGACAAATTTACAATTTAAACGTCACCGTCGTCTGCGCCATAACGCGGCGATGCGTGCATTAGTGAAAGAAACACATTTACATGTCGAGGATTTTATTTATCCAATTTTTGTTGCAGAAGGCGAAGGCATTAAAAATCCGATCAACTCGATGCCAGGTGTGTACCAATTTTCATTAGATACGTTTGAACAAGAGTTAAAAGAAGTCGTAGAGCTAGGCATTCAAGCGGTGATTTTATTCGGTTTACCAGCGGAAAAAGATGCAGAAGGTACAGGCGCATTCCACGACCACGGCATTATTCAAAAAGCAACACGTCGTGCAAAAGAGTTATACCCAGACCTGTTAGTCGTGGCGGATACATGTCTTTGTGAGTACACAGACCATGGACATTGCGGCGTTGTTGAAGGGGAACAAGTTTTAAACGATCCATCACTTGATTTATTAGCGCGTACAGCCGTTTCACAAGCAAAAGCAGGTGCAGACATCATCGCCCCATCAAACATGATGGACGGCTTCGTGATTGCGATTCGCGAAGCGTTAGATGCAGCTGGCTTTGCACATATTCCGATTATGTCATACGCGGTAAAATACGCATCAAGCTACTACGGACCATTCCGTGAAGCAGCAGATGGTGCACCGCAGTTTGGTGACCGCAAAACGTATCAAATGGACCCATCAAATCGTCAAGAAGCGTTCCGTGAAGCCCAATCAGACGTTGAAGAAGGCGCGGATTTCTTAATTGTTAAACCTGCACTTGCGTATTTAGACATCATTCGCGATATGAAAAACACACATCCACTGCCAATCGTTGCGTATAACGTATCAGGCGAATATGCGATGGTCAAAGCAGCGGCACAAAACGGGTGGATCGACGAAAAAGCGGTTGTGCTAGAGACGCTACTTGGCATGAAGCGAGCAGGTTCAGACTTAATTATTACGTACCACGCAAAAGACGCGGCACGTTGGTTAAAAGGAGAATAAACAATGCGTTCATATGAAAAATCAAAACAAGCGTATACAGAAGCAGTTGATTTAATGCCAGGTGGCGTAAACTCACCGGTGCGTGCATTCAAATCGGTTAACATGGACCCTATTTTCATGGATTCAGGTAAAGGTGCCATCATTCGTGATCTTGATGGCAATGAATACATCGACTACGTGTTATCATGGGGACCGCTTATTTTAGGTCACTCAGAGCCAAAAGTCGTGGAAGCGATTCAAACACAAGCAGCAAAAGCAACATCATTTGGTGCGCCGTCACTTTCTGAAAACGAATTAGCGAAGCTTGTGATGGACCGCGTACCAGGCATTGAAATGATTCGTTTCGTATCATCAGGCACAGAAGCGACGATGTCAGCACTACGTTTAGCGCGCGGTGTGACAGGACGCGATAAAATTTTGAAGTTTGAAGGCTCATACCACGGGCACGGCGACTCATTATTAATTAAAGCGGGTTCAGGTGTTGCGACACTAGGCTTACCAGATTCTCCAGGTGTGCCAGCAGATATCGCCAAAAATACGTTAACAGTCGCGTATAACGACTTAGAAGCGGCAAAAGTGGTGTTTGACAAGTTCGGCAGTGAATTAGCGGCAGTAATCGTTGAACCAGTAGCCGGCAACATGGGCGTTGTGCCACCGAGCGAAACATTTTTAACGGGTTTACGTGCGTTAACAGAAGAGCACGGGACGATTTTAATTTTCGACGAAGTTATGACAGGCTTCCGCGTTGATTATGGCTGTGCACAAGGTTATTACGGCGTAACGCCAGATTTAACGACACTTGGGAAGGTAATCGGCGGTGGTTTACCAGTCGGTGCATTCGCAGGAAAACGTGAAATTATGGAGCAAATTGCCCCAGCAGGACCGATTTATCAAGCGGGTACATTATCAGGGAATCCGTTAGCAATGACGGCTGGCTATGCGACGCTTTCGCAGTTAACACCAGCGTCATATACGTATTTCCAAAAGCTTGGTGACCAACTAGAAGAAGGCTTCCGCGCAGCAGCAACGAAGTACAACATTCCACATACGGTGAACCGTGCAGGCTCGATGATCGGCTTCTTCTTTACAAACGAAGATGTAGTCGATTTTGAATCAGCGAAAACATCGGACTTAGCCTTATTTGCGGAATACTTCAAATTAATGGCAGAAGAAGGCATCTTCTTACCGCCATCACAGTTTGAAGGACTATTTTTATCAACAGCGCATACGGAAGAGCATATTGCGAAAACAGTGGCAGCGTTCCATACGGTGTTTGAAAAGTTAGCACGCTAGTTTAGCGCGGCACGCATGAATGAGTTCATGCGTGCTTTTTTTGAGGGGAACATGATGTGGAATTCAGCGGGAACAATGCATGCGTTACGTTGAAAGCATCAACACTTGAAAACATCGGCAAAATTGATTACAATATGGATATCTTAATAATGATGCAACGAATAGGAAGAGTAAAATGGATGCGCTTTAGTAGAGAGGAAACGGTAGCTGAAAAGTTTCCAAAGTAGCACATTTGAACGTAGCCTAGGAGCAGCCTTTATGAACTGTTAGTAGTAAAGTGCCGGTTAAACACCGTTATCGATAATGAAGTGCTGATAGGGAACAGTGCGCGATGTATGCGTTGACCCTAACAGAATTAAAGGTGGTACCGCGATCAACTCCCTCGTCCTTTTATATGAGACGACGGGAGTTTTTGTTTTGCACTTTTTACGAACAACAAGCAACAGAAGGAGAGATTTTTATGACAGAATTAAACATTTCAATGCCAACGAAGTACGAGCCACAAAACGTAGAACAAGGACGCTACGAATGGTGGGTAAACGGGAAGTTTTTCGAAGCGCAACCAGATGCGGATAAAGAGCCGTACGCAATCGTTATTCCACCGCCAAACGTAACAGGGAAATTACACTTAGGACACGCATGGGACACAACGTTACAAGACATTTTAGTACGCATGAAGCGCATGCAAGGCTACGATGCGTTATGGTTACCAGGAATGGACCATGCCGGCATCGCAACGCAAGCAAAAGTAGAAGAAAAGCTTCGCGGCGAAGGCATTTCACGCTATGACTTAGGTCGTGAAAAATTCCTTGAAAAAACATGGGAGTGGAAAGAAGAATACGCATCACACATTCGCGCACAATGGGCAAAGCTTGGTCTTGGTTTAGACTATACGCGTGAGCGCTTCACATTAGATGAAGGCTTAAACAAAGCGGTAAACGAAGTATTCGTAAAATTATACGAAAAAGGCTACATTTACCGTGGTGAGCGCATCATTAACTGGGACCCAGCAGCTAAAACAGCATTATCAGATATCGAAGTAATTCATAAGGAAGTAGAAGGCGCATTTTACCATATGGAATACCCATTAGCAGACGGTTCTGGCAAGTTACGCGTAGCAACAACACGTCCAGAAACAATGCTTGGTGACTCTGGTGTAGCTGTACACCCTGAAGATGAGCGTTATGCACACTTAGTAGGCAAAACGGTTATTTTACCAATCGTAGGACGCGAAATCCCAATCGTAGCAGATGACTACGTAGATAAAGACTTCGGAACAGGCGTTGTAAAAATGACGCCAGCACATGACCCGAACGACTTTGAAGTAGGTAACCGTCACAACTTAGAGCGCATCCTTGTGATGAACGAAGATGGCACAATGAACGACCTTGCTGGTAAATATGCAGGGATGGATCGTTTCGAATGCCGCAAGCAAATCGTTGCAGACTTACAAGAAGCTGGCGTATTAGTAGAGATCGAGCCACATACACACCAAGTTGGACACTCTGAGCGTTCAGGTGCAGTTGTTGAGCCGTACCTTTCAAAACAATGGTTCGTTAAAATGGCACCACTTGCAGAAGAAGCATTAGCGATGCAAGCGAAAGAAGACGAAAAAGTAAACTTCGTACCAAACCGTTTTGAAAACACGTACAACCGCTGGATGGAAAACATTCACGACTGGTGTATTTCGCGTCAATTATGGTGGGGTCACCAAATTCCAGCGTGGTACAACAATGAAACAGGTGAAATTTACGTAGGTCAAGAAGCGCCAGCAGATGCACAAAATTGGACGCGCGATGAAGATGTACTAGATACATGGTTCTCATCTGCATTATGGCCGTTCTCAACAATGGGTTGGCCGGATACAGAAGCGGCAGACTACAAGCGTTACTACCCAACAGCAGCACTTGTAACAGGTTATGACATCATCTTCTTCTGGGTATCTCGTATGATTTTCCAAGGAAAAGAATTCACAGGCGAGCGTCCATTTAAAGACGTATTAATTCACGGTTTAGTACGTGATGCAGAAGGTCGCAAAATGAGTAAATCACTTGGGAACGGCGTAGACCCAATGGATGTAATCGAGCAATACGGTGCAGACTCACTGCGCTACTTCTTAGCAACAGGCTCTTCACCTGGTCAAGATTTACGTTACTCAACAGAAAAAGTAGAGTCTACGTGGAACTTCGTCAACAAAATTTGGAACGCATCACGCTTTGCATTAATGAACATGGAAGGCTTAACGTTTGAGCAAATTAACTTAGACGGCAACTTAAACGTAGCAGACAAGTGGATTTTATCACGCTTAAACGAAACGATTGACCGTGTAACAACACTTGCTGATAAATATGAGTTCGGTGAAGTAGGTCGTGAACTATACAACTTCATTTGGGATGATTTCTGTTCTTGGTATATCGAAATGGCGAAATTACCATTATACGGTGATGATGAGGCAGCAAAATTAACGACACGTTCAGTGCTTGCTTACGTACTTGACAACACAATGCGTTTATTACACCCATTCATGCCATTCGTAACAGAAGAAATTTGGCAGCACTTACCACACGAAGGTGAATCAATCGTAACAGCGGCTTGGCCAACTGTGAACGAAGCATTCAACTTCGAAGCGGACGCACAAAACATGAAGCTATTAACGGAAATTATCCGTTCAGTACGTAACATCCGTGCCGAAGTAAACACGCCAATGAGCAAAAAAGTAAACTTAAGCATTTTAGCAAAAGACGCAGCAACGGCAGCGATTTTAGAAGAGAACCGCGCGTACATTGAAAAGTTCTGTAACCCAGAAGCATTAACGATCGGGCATGACTTCACAGCGCCAGAACAATCAATGTCTGCAGTTGTGTCAGGTGCAGAATTATTTTTACCACTTGCTGGCTTAATTAACATTGAAGAAGAAATGGCTCGCCTACAAAAAGAACTAGAAAAATGGGCAAAAGAAGTGAAGCTTGTAAACGGTAAGCTTTCAAACGAAAAATTCGTATCAAAAGCACCAGAAGCATTAGTGAACGCAGAGCGTGAAAAATTAGCAGATTATGAAGCAAAACACGCAGCAGTTGAAAAACGTTTAGAAGAATTAAAAGCATTATCATAAGCTGTTGGCAGTACGGGGAATCCCTCGTACTGCTTTTTTCTGTATGCACTTGTCATGCACGCAACCATTCGATAAAATGACAAGGATATACATTGAACGGAGAGGTCGTGAACAACTTGGGACAACGATTCACAACAGTTGCCGAATGTGAGGCATATTTATTTCGCCTGCGCGGTGGGGAGAAGCGACGTGAACCATTAGCGGTCATGCACACATTACTAGCAGCGTTTTACAATCCGCAGCAGCGCGTGCCGTTTATTCATGTAGCAGGCACAAACGGCAAAGGATCCACGGTAAACTTTATGCGCGAACTATTACAGCAAGCGCATGTGCGTGTTGGGGCATTTACATCGCCGCATTTACAGCGCATGAATGAGCGCATGACGATTAATGGCATTGAAATTGCGGATGAAAGGCTCATTACATACGTCAACGAATTAATCGACGTCATCGAGCAGCAAAACATCACGCCGAACTTTTTTGAATGTATGACGCTTATTGCATGGCGTTATTTTGCGGATGAACAAGTAGATGTAGCGCTGATCGAAGTCGGCATTGGTGGGCGCATTGATTCAACGAACGTTGCAACGCCGCTCGTATCGGTCATTACATCGATTGGTTTTGATCACGTCGATCTGCTTGGGCATACGTTAGACGATATTACGCGTGAAAAAGCAGGTGTGATTAAAGCAGGTGTTCCGGTTGTAACGGCGGTGACACAAAAAGAGGCACGCGATGTGATTCACGATGTTGCCAACGCGTTAAGCGCGCCGTATTACGCATTTGATGAGCACTTTACGTTTACGTGTACACATGCTGATGCGACAAAGCAGCAAGGCGTGTTTGAAGGAATTAGCTTGCGCATACTGCTTACATTAACGATGCTCGGTGAACATCAACAGCGTAACGCGGCTGCTGCCATTCAAGCGGTATTACTACTGCCGAATATCGCCGTAACGGCTGCACATATTGAAGCGGCGATGACACAAGCGATGTGGGCAGGGCGCTTTGAGCAAGTATTACCGCGCGTCTTCATTGATGGTGCCCATAATGAACAAGGAACGGCTGCACTTATTCAAACGTTGCAGCAAACGTTGCCACAAAAGCGCTATCACTTTTTCTATGCAGCGATGCATGATAAAGATCATGCACAAAGCATCGCGCAAATGGACGCGGTCGCTACAACGATGACGTTTACGACGATTCCGTTACCGCGTGCAGCAACAGCCGAAGCGCTCGCAGCGGAATCCACACATGCACAAAAGCGCATCACGACCGATTGGCAACAAGCGATTACACAGTACATGCGAACGCGTACAGCAGAGGATGTCCTTATTGTGACGGGCTCGCTGTACTTTATTTCAGAAGCACGACCATTCATTCAAACGCTGGGGGAATAACTTCATGGAAATTCAAGGATTAGCACATTATAAACAACGATTTCAACTAGTAAGTAAAGCGGGGATTGAGCCGGGCCTTACACGTGTGGAAGCCGCACTTGCCGCGCTTGGCAATCCACATAAGCAGCTCCACATTATTCACGTAGCAGGGACAAATGGCAAAGGGTCGACAATCGGGTTTTTAGAGCAGCTTGCACGTACGCGTCAATTAAATGTTGGTGTCTTCACATCCCCTGCGTTTATCGATGTCCATGATCAAATTCGCTTTAACGGGGAGCACATTACGAACGCACAAATGGAGGCGGCAATGACGCGTGTTGCAGCGGCATCCATTTATGACTTAACGGACTTTGAATTGCTAACAGTTGTGGCATTTGTTGCATTCGCACAAGCGAATGTAGACGTTGCGATTATTGAAACGGGCATGGGTGGTTTGCTCGATGCAACAAACGTTGTAAAACCTGTAGTGTCGGTAATTACGACTATTGCCCGTGAGCATACAAATTTTTTAGGCGATACAATTGAAAGCATCGCAACGCATAAAGCAGGGATTTTAAAGTTTGGTGCGCCAGCGGTCATTGGCGCATTGCCAGAAGCCGCACGCGACGTCATCGTACAACAAGCCGCAGTGCACCGCATTCCACTGTATACGTATGGCGAAGATTTTAGCATCGAGCAACGCACGTACCGCTTTGGCGATGTCGTGTTTGATGAATTGGAACCGGCGTTAAAAGGGGAACATCAGCAACATAATATGGCATTAGCAATTACCGCATTTGTGCTATTTTGTGAGCGTTTAAAGCTGCACGTCGCACCGAAACGTGTGCAGCAAGCTGTGCGTACGGCTTACGTGCCATACCGCTTTGAACAAATTGCACCAAATGTATATATGGACGGTGCGCATAACGTCGCAGGTGCAAAAGCGCTCGTTGCGACGATTCATGAACAGTTGAATGAACGTGTGCACATCGTTATTGGCATGCTGCGTGATAAAGATGTAGAAGGTGTGCTCCAAACGTTAGCACCTGTTGCAAAGTCATTTTCATTTATGCGTTTTGAGCATGAGCGCGCATTAGACCCAGCAGTGATGCAGCAATATGTAGACGGGCGCATTGTGACATCGCTGCGTGACGTAGAGGCAGCCGATGCGCCGGTCGTTGTAACAGGTTCGCTGTATTTATTAGCAAGCCTTGCAAAATAAATATATGCCGCGTAAAAGTGTGCATAAAAGATCATTTTACGAACAAAGCTAGCGCCTATAGAGGAAGCAACGTATCGTTATAGAGGAGGAAGAACGTGTGCAATTTTTAACGGAAAAATCCATCGTGTTAGCATCTGCATCACCGAGACGAAAAGAGCTATTTGCTCGACTGCAAATTCCATTTACAATTCATACGGCAGATGTGGATGAGCAAAGCATCGCAGTGCTCACGCCGGAGCAATATGTAAAGGATGTCGCGTTACTGAAAGCGCGCGCGGTCGCAAAACAACAGCCAAACCGCGTCATCATTGGTGCAGATACAACGGTGGCAGCAGGCAATGAGCTGCTTCATAAACCGGTGGATGCAGCAGAAGCATTGTCGCATTTACAAGCGTTGCGTGGACGTACCCATCATGTGTTAACAGCTGTTGCCATTATCGAAGAAGACGGACGCGAAACGGTATTTGTCGAAAAAACAGCCGTGACGTTTAAGCAAGTATCAGACGACTTGTTACAAGCGTATATTGCAACGGGCGATCCATTTGATAAAGCAGGTGGCTACGGCATCCAAACAGATGGTGTCTTTTTAGTCGAACGTATTGAAGGGGATTATTTAAATGTCGTAGGATTACCGCTTGCGACGCTTTGTGAGCAACTTCTTTCTCAACGCATTATAACGCTTTAAGAAAGGATGATGAGCGTGCATCCATTACCGCAAAATCGGCCGCGTGAACGATGTTTAACGTATGGAGCAAAGGCACTCACACATGAAGAATTGCTTGCGTTGTTGCTGCGCACGGGCACAAAGGACGCAAGCGTGACACAAATAGCAGCAAGCATTATGGAGCGAGTGGAGCGCATACAGCACTTGCGCGATGTGACGCTGCAAGAACTTACCGCCATTAAAGGGGTCGGTACGATGAAGGCGTTGCAACTGCTAGCAGCGATTGAACTTGGGCGCCGTATCGCTTCAAAAGTAGACGAGCAACGCTATAGCATTCGCTCACCAGCAGATGCCGCTGCATTTGTCATGGAGGATTTAACGGGCTTACAACAGGAGCATTTTATGGTGCTGTATTTGAACACGAAAAACGAAGTGCTGCACAAAGAGACGGTGTTTATTGGCAGCTTGAATGCGAGCATTGTGCATCCAAGGGAGATATTCCGCCACGCCATTAAGCGCGCTGCAGCGAGCATTTTACTAATCCATAACCACCCGAGCGGCACATTATTAAACATAGTATCCTAAACTAGAGTACTCTAAGTACTCGAAGTTTAGGATTTTTTAATTACAGTGCTTTAACTATTAAATATATAAGGGTATTATTAATAGTAGTTAAAGTATTTAAAGGTGGTGGAAAGATGAAGGTTCAGAAAGTAATTGTGGAGGAAAAATCATATCCGTTATACATACTGCTAGATAAAGAATTTGAAGTGATAGAACCGGTTAAGCGATTTATAAAGTACTTGGATAATACGGGCAAAGCTCCAAATACCATTAAAACATATTGTTATCATCTCAAGCTGTTTTATGAATTTATGAGCCAAAGTAGAATCGAATTAGGAGATTTACAATTTGAGGATTTAGCAAACTTTGTAGGATGGTTAAGAAATCCAGCAGGGCATTTAAAGGTAATAGATATACAACCAAAGAAGGCTAAAAGAGAGGAAACATCAGTTAATTCCATACTTAACGCTGTAACTAGTTTCTTAGAGTATTTAAATCGCACAGAAAATTTTAAAGCTATAGATATGTCTAAAGAAGCAAGAGGAAGAAACTTTAAGGGGTTTCTTCACCATATTTCTAAAGGTAGATCCTATAAAAAAAATATTTTAAAGCTTAGGGTCAAAAAGAAACTTGTACAAGTATTAGAACATGGACAAGTCAAAGCAATAATTGAGGCATGTCATACCAAAAGAGATAAGTTACTTATTATGCTTATGTATGAAGGGGGACTTCGGATAGGAGAAGCATTATCCCTTCGTATTGAAGATATTTCAACATGGGATAACCAGATTAACATCAGGCCAAGAGATCATAATGAAAATGGAGCTTATATTAAACTTAAAAAAGAAAGAACTATTGATGTAAGTAAGGAATTAATGGCATTATATACCGATTACTTAGTACATGAATATGGGGAAGATTTAGATCATGATTATATATTTATTAATCTTAAAGATTCTTATTTTGGCCACCCTCTAAAATATCAAAGTGTATTAGACTTAATAAGAAGACTAGGAAAACGGACAGGGATTACTTTCACTGCCCATATATTACGTCATACGCATGCCACAGAGCTTATTAGAAGTGGATGGGATGCTGCATATGTACAAAAAAGATTAGGGCATGCCCATGTACAAACAACACTTGATACGTATGTTCATCTTTCTGATCAAGATATGAAGAATGAATATAAAAAGTATCTTCAAGGGAGAGAAACATGACAATGAAATTTCCAAGTGTAGCAACTAATCGAAAGCTTATCGCTAGTACAGAGATTAATAAAAAAATAGCTAATATGACAAGTGTTTTAAAAGGTTATTGGGCAGCAGATAGATGGGATATAAGAATTTGTCCGCATCCTAGTGCAATTGAGTTAAGTAAGAATCCGTCACTAAGAAATCGTTGGGTAAATTTCGATAAGGTGGAAAATGTCTGGTTGAAAACAGAATTAAAATATTTTTATTACCTTCACTTGAATAATGGAGCTTGGAATGCAAAATCCGTTTGGATTAGAAAGGGAACAGTGATAAGCCGGATGATGGGATTTTTAAATTTAAAATATCCTAATATTACATCGATAACCGAAGTGCCTATAAAAAAAGCTTTGACAGAATACCGGACCTACTTAACAGAACAAAAAGTAAAAACTACGACTACTAATTACAAACTTGATGTAAATCAGCAGAAAGTTACTGTACATGCGAATTCCTATTACGTTACTCATCTTAAGCAGTTTATGGAATTCTATGAGGACTTCTATTTTGATGGGGAAGAATGGGAAAAAGATGTTTGGAATCGAAGAAAATTATCATTACCGGAAGATAAGGTAAACCCAACATCCTACGAATATACGATCAACTTTAAGGGTTTTAAGAATAATTATTTTAAAGAAATAGTTAAGCGATATTGTAAACTAATGTTAAACACAGCTAGCTTTTCTCACGTAGTAGATATAGCTTCAAAATTAAAAGAATTTTTTAATTTCATGAACAAAAATTGTGAAGGTATACAAAGGATTCATCAATTAACTAGAAATGAAATTGAGCAATATTTTAATTATATTAATTTAAAAGGTTTAAAACCCAGTACTGTAACTGGACGAATATCTACTTTAGACGTTTTTTTTACTACAATTCAAAGATATGACTGGAAGGATACACCTTCTAAGATCCTTATCTTTCAAGAAGATTACCCTAAAGTGCCGAAGGCACTACCACGTTATATTGATGAACATATACTTGAACAATTAAATGGGAAATTAGATAAATTGGAACCTTATATTGCTACAATGGTTATGGTACTTCAAGAATGCGGGATGCGTATCAGTGAACTTTGTACATTGAAAAAAGGGAGCGTCATAACCGATAAAGAAGGGGATTGCTTTTTAAAGTATTATCAGTGGAAAATGAAGAAAGAGCATATCATTCCTATTTCTAAAGAAATTGCTGCATTGATATTAGTTCAAGAGCAAAGGGTGGCTGATGAACTCGATGATGGATGTGTATATGTGTTTCCCCGAAAAGATTGCTCACCATTGAAACAAGATACCTTTAGGGTTAAATTAAATGAACTAGCTTATGAAGAAAAGATAACGGACAGCAACGGAGAAATTTTTCGTTTTCATGCTCATGCCTTTCGGCATACAGTTGGCACTAGAATGATAAATAACGGAGTGCCACAACATATTGTCCAGAAGTTCTTGGGTCACGAATCACCGGAAATGACGGCAAGATATGCACATATTTTTGATGAAACCCTAAAGAAGGAATTTACGAAATTTAAGGAAACCTTAGTAACGAATAACGGTAGCATTCTGGATTTAAGTGAGGAAAATACTGAAGCTGACAATACAGATCTTCAATGGTTTAAAAAGAATATCAATGCACAGGCACTTCCTAATGGCTATTGTCGGTTACCAGTAATTGCAGGACCATGTCCTCACGCAAATGCATGTTTAGATTGTACGAATTTCTGTACAAGTAAACAATTTCTTACTGAACATGAAGAGCACTTAGAGCGAACTAAAGAAATACTAAATAGGGCTAAACAAAACCAATGGCAGCGTCAGGTTGAAACCAATGAACGTGTTAAAAATAGATTAGAACAGATTATTCATTCGTTAAAGGAGACGAATTAAAATGATTAGAAAAGGTAACACAACTGCCATAGTTCAGCTAGCTAAAGACAAGTCGGAGAAAACAAGAATTAGGGTTGAAAAGACAATTTCAGAGATGGCATTGAAAGAAGAGAAGATTAATTTTAATTCCGTTGCACAAAAAGCAAATGTTTCAAAGTCATGGCTTTACAAACAAAAAGATATTAGAACTAGAGTGGAGACATTAAGAGGGATGCAGATAAGTGAGTTAACCCCCCGTAAACCTAGTAAAAGCCCTCGTTCAGAGGACGTATTAATAAAAACCTTAAAAAGCCGTATAAAGGCGTTAGAAGAAGAGAATGAACGGTTAAAGGATCAAGTTCAAAAATTACATGGCAAGCTGTTTTAGCAGATTTGTGTTTCTTGGAATTTATTGGGCACTTTGAATTGGCTACCTAAAATGAAATCGCTAAAACCTTCAATAACTTCAATAGCCCATTTCCCTAAATGTGTTAAGGGGAAATGGGCTTTCTTCTAGTATTGTTGGCATGATCGCAGAAGTGTTTTATGCTCTTAAATAATACTTTTTAATATATTGCAAATACTCATTAGCACTTTTCTGTATCTCTTCGCCCTTCATATCCGAATTAGCACCGTAAAGTACAAACTCTGGTACATATTCAGCATGAATCTATGCACATAAAGATTTGAATGGTGTTAACATCTGGGTTAATGTATGCTTGTTTTTACCCATACTTGTAAATTCACCTTTTTTTACGCCAGCTGATATAGCTAATCCTAATTTTCGATTATAAAATATTCTTTTACCCTTTGATCCGTAAGCCCATCCATATATAATCACTTCATCGATCCATTTTTTTAATAATGAAGGAGAACTATACCAATATAATGGAAATTGAAAAATAATATTATCATGATTTTCAACTAATTCCTGCTCTCTTTTTACATTTATAATAAAATCAGGATACTCTCTATAAAGATCATGAATGGTAATTTCGTTTGAATAAGACGCTGCTTTTTCTACCCAAACTTTATTGATTCGAGAATTTGGCATATCTGGGTGAGAAACGATCACCAATGTTTTCATTGTTTCATCCTTAACATACTCAACTTTCGCACCAATAAAACAGTGTACGAAAGTTGAGTTACTTAAAAGTATTCTATTCTAAGAAATTCAAATTTGCGTGATTCCTAAGCTATTTATTTACAGCTTAAACTATAGAAGATGAACTAAACAATAACTAATCTTTACATAACTAAGTTATTACCCACGCTTTTTTAAACCTAATCCAGCTATTAAGGCAATGAGTATTGCCCCTGTAGCTGCAAGGAACGCATCTGAGTAGGACATAGCGTCCAATATATATAATGGATTTATCGGCTCAGTAGCATCACGTCGAGCGGATAATAATGCTCCAATCATACCTGCTCCAGTTCCTGCTCCAAGGTACAAAGCACCTTGGAAAATCCCCATTCCGACACCAACCTTGTCTGCATCGAGTGCACTTACTGCGGCGTTATTTGCGGGAGAATTCGTGAATGCAAAAGCAATCCCTACTCCGAGGACCCCCACGGAAACTAACAGAGGTGAAGCACCAGATGCATAGGTGGACAAGAATAAGGTAGACAGCCCCATCAGAGTCATCCCAGTAATTATCAGACGTTTATCCCCAAATCGATCAGAAAGACGGCCAACGAAGGGAGATAAGATTGCAACAGCCACACCACCTGGCAACAATATCATTCCAGCCTGTCCAGAAGAGAGTCCATTCACCTCAATGACTAGTAATGGGACGAACACAAGAACAGCGAAATAAGCAAACATCGAAAAAAATGCAATTATGACCGTATTGACATAATCCTTGTTATTGAACAGGACAGGTGGTACAAATGGATTTTCTGCGGTAACAATTCTCCAAATAAATCCCACCAAAGCTACAACAGAACCAATTAGGCTAGTTAACGATGAGAACGAAGAAAAACCAGAAGTTTCTCCTTGAGTGATGCCAAAAAGGAGTAATCCTACTGTGAGGCCGAGGAATAAACCACCAATGAAATCAAAGTTCTTATTGCTTCCTACGGATTCTGCCGGTTTAATTGTCGGTAACGCGTAGTAGGCACCAATAACAATCATAATGGCTAACAAAAATGTGAACCAAAACAAGGCATTCCACCCTAAATATTGACCAACTACTCCACCAAATATTGGACCAGCAGCAATTCCAACACCAATACTTCCTGCGATAATTCCCAAAGCTCCCCCACGTTTTCCTTGTGGGAAAACCTTCGAAATTGCAATGACTGATAGAACTGGAATTGCGGACATCCCAGCACCCTGAACCATTCTTCCCAAAACCAACAATGGGAGGTTCGGGGCAATTGCACATAAAAGACTACCACTTGCCAGAATCATAATGGCAAAGATATATAGCTTTCGTAACTCAAAAAAGTCTGAGATTCGACCATAAATCGGAACTCCAATCGCAAGAACAAGTGCAATACCACTAACTATCCAACTCACTTGAGATTTCGAAGCTTCTAAATCTTTGCTTATTAGTGGAAGTACGGGATTGACTGAATCAGCCGTAATTGAACCTACAAGTACAGATAGGGAGAGTACCATCATTAAAAGGCTAGTAGAACCCCTTTTTTCAGATTGAATCATTTCTTTAGATTTACTATCCTTTTTCATTTTATTTCCTCCTAAAATATATTGTGATTTTAGGAGGCTAAATCCACTGCTTTCACCATAAACCTCACCTCATATCTATTTATATTGTAAAACCAAATCAACGAACTCACCATATTTCTACAGCATGATTAAAGATTCGGTTCTCCAAACTAACTGAACTGATCAAACAAAAAAAAGGCACCAGTTTAACAACCGGTGCCTAATCATTCGTATGCATTTTTACAAATGCAATAGATTCATAAATTTTTGCCCATTATATAAAAGGAGGCAAAAAGTTTTCCGGTAGTGTTTCCATTTTTTGTTTTTGTGAAAAAGGACATACTGATCCCGTTGTACCTAAATCCCCTGAAACTTTTACATGCTTTCTAAACTCGACATTAATGAAATCAATTCCCATTACTTTTTGCCTCCTTTCTCATATTGTGATAATAACACAATAATAATTGATGAAAAAGAAATAATCAACCCTACTTTTTTGAAAACCAATTTAAAGCTTTACTACTTTTACTTACATAATAAAGGCAGGTGCAGTATAAACTTTTTTAAATAGGTCTTCTTTAACGAGCAGGTAGCGTCAGTTAAAGTAGATAATTTAAGATCGAAATCATATTATAGATATTCCGAAATTGGGCGTGATTGTTGCAGGTCAAAAGCTTAATTCCTCGATAAAATAAAAAGGAATTAGTTTTTTTATTTGTGGTACATTCTTCTGACCGTAATCAATTGTCATCTAATAATTACATTGTATTTTTTCATTTGATTTAACACGTTAAATATATGTTCTTAAAGTAAAAACATTGATGTTAATGGATTTTTAGTAATTTACTCTTGATAAAACCCATCACCGAGTGCCGAAGATTTAGATGTAACAGACCGGCTTGTCGAGGTCGGTAAAATCGTTGGCATTGATGTCGTTGACCATTTAATAATTGGTGATTATGACTACTTGTCGTTCAAGGAAAAAGGATATATAGTGTAAAGAAGGGTTGTCTCACAATGGGTGTTGTTGAGACAATCCTTCTATTTATGTTGATTGTTCGGGAACCTTCTTTTTGGAGCGGCGTCAATGCTACAAGATTACTAGAAATCGTGCATACATAGCAGCCAATGGAAAAAAACAAGAGTTTTTATTGGCAACAGTACAATAAATACGCATTTTATGGTAGAAATTAAACAAGTGATACTGTAATTTTACGTTTTTTCCGCTATAATTAAGCGTATGATTTCATAAATGAATGCTTACGAAACGTAAGTGATATAGAAAGGGAGTACACAAATTGTTTGGATTAGGAAGTAAAGATGTCGGAATCGACTTAGGTACAGCTAACACTTTAGTATTCGTAAAAGGAAAAGGCATCGTATTACGCGAGCCATCAGTAGTTGCACAAAATACAAAAACGGGGGATATCGTAGCCGTTGGTAATGATGCGAAAAATATGATCGGTCGTACACCAGGGTCAATCGTTGCGATTCGCCCAATGAAAGATGGCGTAATTGCAGACTTCGATATTACGACAGCGATGATTGAGTATTATTTAAAAGAGGCGCTAAAGTCTTCAGGTTCAAATTGGAAGAAACCAAACGTTATGATTTGTGTACCATTTGGCATTACATCAGTAGAGCAACGCGCAGTAATCGATGCATCTCGTCAAGCGGGTGCAAAGGAAGCGTTCACAATTGAAGAACCATTTGCAGCAGCAATCGGTGCAAACTTACCAGTATGGGATCCAACAGGGTCGATGGTTGTTGACATCGGTGGTGGTACAACAGAAGTAGCGGTTATTTCACTTGGTGGTATCGTAACGTCTGAATCTGTACGCTGTGGCGGTGACGCAATGGATCACGCAATCATTGCATACATCCGTAAAACGTACAACTTAACAATTGGTGAACGTACAGCAGAAGCGGTGAAAATGGAAATTGGTACAGCGTCAATGGAAGGCGGCACGAATGAAACGATGGAAATTCGTGGTCGTGACTTAGTAACAGGTTTACCAAAAACAATTGAAATTACAGCGCTTGAAATTTCAGAATCACTACGCGAGTGTGTGACGCAAATTATTGAAGGTGTAAAGAAAACGTTAGAGCAAACACCGCCAGAATTATCCGCAGACGTAATGGAGCGCGGCATCGTATTAACAGGCGGTGGCGCATTATTACGCAACTTAGATAAAGTAATTAGCGACGAAACAAACATGCCAGTATTTATTGCTGAAAACCCGTTAGATTGTGTAGCAATCGGTACAGGTAAAGCGTTAGATCATATCGATTTAATTCGCTCTCAGCAAGTAAAAGGGTAAAAGGACGTGTGAGCAATGCCACAATTTTTTCAAAATAAGAAGATTTTACTGTTACTATTCGGGACGATTTTTCTTGTGGCATTGATAAGTTTTTCTCTACGTGATCGCGATAACGCGACGTTACCGGAGCAAATTATTAAAGATTCAGTCGGCTTTGGGCATAGCATTGTCTCGAAGCCGATGAATTTTGTAACGGACATCTTTGTAAACATTAATAACTTATTAAATACGTATGATGAAAACGAACGTTTAAAGGCACGCTTAGATGAGTTTGCTGTATTGGACGCAAAATTAAAAGAAGTACAATCAGAAAACGAAAAGCTACGTGCTGTTGTAGAGAAAACAGAAGGGTTAAGTGATTATGAGTCGATTCAAGCGACCGTTATTGCACGTAATCCAGATCAATGGGAAGAAAAAATCATTTTAGACAAAGGTTCTACACATGGTGTCGAAGTGAACATGGCCGTTCAAACAGCGACAGGTCTTGTCGGAAAAGTAGTGCTAGTCACACCGTTTACCTCTGAAGTAGAACTATTATTTACAAACAATCCAAACTATCGTGTTTCATCGATGATTTTAGGTGAAAAAGAAGTATATGGCTTAATCGAAGGATATGACGTCGACCGCGGTGAACTCATTATGAAACGAATTGATTCAAGCGCGACAATTAAAGAAGGCGAGCAAGTTGTATCATCTGGACTTGGTGGTATTTTCCCAAAAGGTATTTTAATTGGGGAAGTGAAAGAAGTGACAACGGATGACTTCGGTTTAACAAAAATGGCGTATATTCAACCAGCTGCAAACTTCTCATTATTAGATCATGTCATTATTGCAAAGCGTAGTGTGACATCGATTGATGGATATGACGGCAATGAAACAAACACAGATTTAACAAATGACGTGGACGAGGAGGAGGACGGCGAATCATGATTGTTCGCTTACTCATTCCATTTATTGCGTTGCTGCTATTTTTTTTAGAGTCGAACTTTGCGCTTTTTTCACCGTTAGAGTTCAATGAACGTACTGTATATTTAGTACCGCGTTTTTTATTTTTATATTTAGTGTTTATTTCGGTTTATTACGATCGAAAACGCGCGATACAGTATGGACTTGTGTTTGGCATTTTATTTGACGTGTTTTATTTAAATTTAATTGGCTTATATACAGTGCTATACCCACTTGTTTGTATCATTGCAGGCTCAACGGTGCGCTATATGCATCAGCACTTAGCGACGACAATCGCGCTGGCAATCGGTTTAATGGGGATTTTTGAGTTTGTATTATACCAATTCTTTTATTTTATTTCGTATACATCGATGCCGCTTGATGTATTCTTTTATGATCGTCTACTTCCGACGATTGGCGCCAACTTATTATTCTTACTTATGCTCGGCTGGATTTTTAAGTATTTAATTAGCGCGCGTTTACTACAACGCGTGGAATAACGTAGCTTAGCATCGAGAGAGAGGTGACGAGATGACAAAGAAGGACGATATGAAAACAGATAAAGTAAAAAAAGAAGAACTAAAAAAAGAAGACGTAAAAAAGCCGCTTGTTCATATGAAAGGAACGAAGGACGGCTTAGTGCTGCGTTTAGATGATCAATGCGTCTTTACGGATTTACTTGTAGAGCTAGAAGATAAAGTAAAGGAAGCATCAGATGAGCCGATTAATGTACAGTTGCATCTAGGCTATCGTTATTGCACGAAAGAACAAAAGCAACAGCTGATGCAAATCGTCCATCAACATAGCGACATGCGCGTATCGAAAGTCGTGAGTGAAGTCATGACCGTGAAGGAATGCAATGAGAAGCTAGAGGAAAACCAATCGCAAATACATATGGGCGTTGTACGTTCTGGACAAATTGTCGAAGCAATTGGCGATTTATTCGTCGTGGGCGATGTCAATCCGAACGGAAAAGTAGCAGCGACTGGAAGTATTTACGTGCTTGGGAAGCTTGTTGGCATTGCGCATGCAGGTGTTGAAGGGGATGCAAAAGCAGTTGTGGCCGCATCGTACTTTAAGCCGACGCAAATTCGGATTGCTGACCAACTTGAAATTATGTTTGATGAGAATGAGAAAATTGTTGTGCAGCCACATTACGGATGTGCATTTATTGACGAAGCAGGACGCATCGATTTTGATCGCCTACAAATGTTAAAGCATTTACGTCAAGCGCTACAAATGGCTAAAGGAGGGCTTTAATTTGGGGGAAGCAATAGTTATTACATCAGGTAAAGGCGGCGTTGGCAAAACGACAACGACTGCTAACCTTGGGACTGCATTAGCCCTTCAAGGTAAACGCGTATGTTTAGTAGATACAGATATCGGACTGCGCAATTTAGACGTTGTATTAGGTCTTGAAAACCGCATCATTTATGATTTAGTCGATGTCGTAGAAGGTCGTTGTAAAATGCACCAAGCAATCGTAAAAGATAAACGTGTCGATGACATGCTTTATTTATTGCCAGCAGCACAAACAGCGGATAAAAACGACGTAACACCAGAGCAAATGAAGCAATTAATCGATGATTTAAAAGAAGAATTTGATTTTGTGTTAATCGACTGTCCAGCGGGAATTGAGCAAGGGTATCGGAATGCGGTAGCAGGTGCAGACCGTGCGATCGTTATTACGACGCCTGAAATTTCTGCGGTACGCGATGCAGACCGCATTATCGGCTTATTGGAGCTTGAAGATATCGAGCCACCAAAATTAATCATTAACCGTATTCGTCATCATTTAATGAAAAATGGCGATGCAATGGATGTCAGTGAAATTACGACGCACTTATCAATCGACTTATTAGGAGTCGTGATCGATAATGAAAACGTTATTAGCTCATCTAATAAAGGGGAGCCAATCGTTATGGACGCGACAAACCGTGCATCGCTTGGCTACCGTAACATCGCGCGTCGTCTTTTAGGGGAATCGGTACCACTTATGTCAATCGAAGAAGAGAAAAAAGGCTTCTTTTCAAAAGTAAAAGCGATTTTCTCGCGTTCATAATGAAAGAATCGTTTGAAGCGTCATCGTTTCAGACGATTCTTTTTTCAGCGGAAGCGCAATTATAAAAACAGAAAATTCGACGTATTGCATTTTCGCGTTATTTTAGGAAAATACGTATGAAATGAGTTGACGCGCCGCTGTTTTTCGTGGTACTATCTATCATGTTAGTTTGTAGCGCACCCGTGCTACAACCGCACTGACGAGGTTTTTAAGTATCTTCTTGATCACCTTAGTTCGGGCGAGTCTTAGTCTAAGAGGAGGTGCAGTAAAATGTACGCAATTATCGAAACTGGTGGTAAACAAATCAAAGTAGAAGCAGGTCAAGAAATCTTCATCGAAAAATTAGGTGTAGAAGCTGGCGAAGTGGTTACTTTTGATAAAGTATTATTCGTAGGTGGCGAAACAGTAAAAGTTGGTGCTCCAACTGTTGCAGGCGCAACTGTAACAGCGAAAGTTGTTAAAGAAGGCCGTGCTAAAAAAATCACTGTTTTCAAAATGAAAGCTAAGAAAAACTACCGTCGTAAACAAGGTCACCGTCAACCATACACAAAATTAGTAGTTGAAGCAATCAACGCTTAATAAGTGAGGTGATTGACAATGATCACAGTTACGATTCATAGTGATGAAAATCGTAAATCGTATGGCTTTGAAATTTCAGGGCATGCGTTATCTGATGTTTATGGTCGCGATTTAGTTTGTGCTGGTGCATCGGCAGTTGCCTTTGGTGCTGTAAATGCGATCGGTCACTTAACGAAAATTCAACCACAAATCGAGCAAGGAAAAGAAGGCGGATTTTTATCTGTCCACATTGACCCTGCTACATTAGATGAAAAACAAGACGAGACGTTACAGGTGATTTTAAACACAATGGTAACGCAATTCTATACAATGGTTACTAGCTATAGTGACTACATCGAACTAAAATATAAAATGGTGTAGGAGGTGGAACAAAATGGAAATGTTATTAACATTAGATCTTCAGTTCTTCGCATCTAAAAAAGGTGTAGGTTCTACAAAGAACGGACGTGACTCTGAGTCTAAACGTCTTGGCGCTAAACGTGCTGACGGTCAGTTCGTAACTGGTGGTTCAATTCTTTACCGTCAACGCGGTACAAAAATTTACCCAGGTACAAACGTAGGTCGCGGTGGTGACGACACTCTTTTCGCAACAGTTGACGGCGTAGTACGTTTCGAACGTATGGGTCGCGACAAGAAAAAAGTTTCTGTATACCCAGTAGCTCAAGAAGCTTAATCTGCACACGTTAAAGGTGTCCCGCAGTGTCGGGACGCCTTTTTTACGGTTTTAATGAAGCATTGAACTTTTCTTATAGTATTCACAAGCACATGAGCATGCGTCGTGAAAGAAAAAATACGAACATCTTGTTATACTGAATATAGTATTGAATTGGAGTGGATTCATATGCTGATGAAGGAGTTAACGGTATCGGACGCTATTCGCTTTGCAAATCATGATTATTTAAATCATTTGCAACTACTGAAAATGAATTTAGAACTCGGGCAACTCGACGCAGTCAAAGACTTGATCGAGCAGTATACAGTGAACGTGAGGATGTTTTCGCAGCTTCAAACGTTAAATAGCCCAAAATTACTGCACTTTCTTCAAACGTGTAAATGGCGTTATCCAGCATTTACGTTACAGTTAATGTCACACGTTACAGAACAACTGCAGTTGGCATATGACGAGCCATTAGTTGAATACTTGGAAAAAACAGTGCTTCATTATGCGCAGCACGCAAAAGCAACGGATCAATTGGAATTAACGATTGATATCGTTGTCACACAACAAGTGAAACAATTATTCGTGTGTGTAGAAGGCATGAGTTCGATCAAACCATTTACGCTACACGAAACTGAAAATATACATGTAGACATAGAAGAAGCATCGCATGAATGCTTATCGTATCGTTTAACATGGCAATAGGAGTTGAACTAAATGTTTGTCGATCACGTAAAAGTTTACGTTAAAGGTGGAGACGGCGGAGATGGTATGGTAGCCTTCCGTCGCGAGAAATATGTACCAAATGGTGGTCCAGCAGGTGGCGATGGTGGCCACGGCGGTAACGTTATTTTTGAGGTGGAAGAAGGATTACGTACGTTAATGGACTTCCGCTACAAGCGTCACTTCAAAGCAGATCGTGGTGAGCACGGAATGAGTAAAGGGATGCACGGTCGTAAAGCGGAAGACTTAATCGTTAAAGTACCACCGGGCACAGTTGTGAAAAATGCAGAAACAGAAACGGTTATTGCCGATTTAGTTGAACACGGTCAACGCGCGGTCATCGCCAAAGCTGGCCGCGGTGGACGCGGGAACTGTCGCTTTGCAACACCTGCAAATCCAGCACCAGAACTAGCTGAAAAAGGTGAACCAGGTCAAGAACTAGATGTTGTACTTGAATTAAAAGTATTAGCAGACGTTGGCTTAGTTGGTTTCCCATCAGTAGGTAAATCGACATTATTATCGGTTGTATCAGCAGCGAAACCAAAAATCGGTGCATACCACTTCACAACAATCGTACCGAACTTAGGAATGGTTGAGACGGAAGATGGTCGTAGCTTCGCGATGGCGGACTTACCAGGGTTAATCGAAGGCGCACACCAAGGTGTCGGCTTAGGTCACCAGTTTTTACGTCACATTGAGCGTACGCGTGTAATCGTGCACGTCATTGACATGAGCGGTATGGAAGGTCGTGACCCGTACGAAGATTACGTTACAATTAACGAAGAGTTAAACCAATACAACATGCGTCTATTAGAGCGTCCACAAATCGTTGTCGCAAACAAAATGGACATGCCAGATGCGGAAGAAAACTTAGTGGAATTCCGTAAAAAAGTGGGCGAAGACATTAAAATTTTACCGGTATCAGCGGTATCACGCCAAGGCTTACAAACGCTATTATTCAACATTGCGGACTTATTAGAAGTAACGAGCGAGTTCCCATTATTCCACGAAATCGAAGAAGAATCAGATACGACAGTATTATACAAACATACTGTACAAGATCGTGAATTCGAAGTATCTCGTGATTCAGATGGTTCATTCATTATTTCTGGTACGACAATTGAACGTCTATTCAAAATGACAGACTTCAGCCGTGAAGATGGTATTCGTCGCTTTGCACGTCAATTGCGCGCAATGGGTGTTGATGATGCCTTACGTAAAGCGGGCGCTGAACACGGCGATATCGTTCGTCTATTAGAATTCGAATTCGACTTCATCGATTAATGAATGGGTAAAGGAGGAGCAGTATGAAAGATGTTGCAAACCAGCGATATTATTTAGTGCGCGAAGATGTATTAACCGATGCGATGCAAAAAACGTTGCAAGCGAAGCAACTATTGCAAACGGGTGCGGTCGCATCAATTTGGGACGCGGTAAAGGAAGTTGATTTATCGCGCAGCGCATTTTATAAATATCGTGATGCTGTTTTTCCGTTTCATTCAATTGTACAAGAGCGCATTTTAACGGTGTCGTTGCAAATACAAGACCGTAAAGGCACGCTAGCAAAATTGCTTGAAACGATTACCGACGCACATTGCAATGTGTTAACGATTCATCAAACGATTCCGATTCAAGGACGTGCGAATGTAACACTTTCACTCGATGTGACGAGTATGCATGGCGATTTAGAAGATTTATTGCAAGCGTTGAAGCGTTTGGACTTTGTCGAAGCAGCTGAAGTCATTAGCTCAGGTGCTTTGTAAATAAAGTTGCGCGCATCAATCATTGCACGATATAATAGAACAACAATTGGAGCTACATTGTTAGCTCCTTTTTTGTATCATTTTGTGACTGAAAATTTAAAACAATCAAAAAGAGGGATTTTATGAACATCGATTCAACAACGAAAATAGCTTATTTAGGGCCGGAAGCTTCCTTTACATATTTAGCAGCAAAAGGGATGTTTCCGCAGCATCCAATCGAGCCGTATGCGACGATTCCAGAATGTATTGAAGCGGTATCAGATGGCCGTGTCGATTTAGCGGTTGTGCCAATTGAAAATACGTTAGAAGGGTCTGTACCGTTAACGCTCGATTATTTATTCCATGAAGTGAATGTATATGTGATCGCGGAGCTCGTATCCAAAATTCAGCAGCAACTGCTCATTCATCCGAACAATGCGGATCAGTGGGAACAAATCGAGGCGGTGTATTCACATCCGCATGCGCTTGCACAATGTCATAAATATTTATTTTATCGCTTCAGCCAAGTGCCGCTACACTCGTACACATCAACATCTGCAGCCGCAAAGCTCGTGGCAGAAAACCCAGAGCGAAACATCGCTGCCATTGCGAACGCTTCTGCTGCTGAAAAGTACGGCTTAACGATTGCACAGCCAAACATTCATGATTTCCATTTTAACCATACGCGCTTTTTCGTCATTTCGCGTGACAATACGCGCATCGATCAGCCAACGAAGGTCGATACAGGCAAAACGACGATTATGTTAACGTTGCCGTCTGACCGTTCAGGGGCATTGCATCAAGTATTATCGGTATTTGCATGGCGCCAACTGAACTTAAGTAAAATCGAATCACGTCCGTTAAAAACAGCACTTGGGGATTATTTCTTTAACATCGATGTGTTAGCAGATGAAGAGGAGCCAATGATGAAGGGGGCAATGGAGGAGCTTGCGGCGCTTGGGTGTACAGTAAAAACGCTCGGTACATACTACACATACGAAACACCGTGAAACTTTTAGACGCTTCATCCGTACATAGTAATAAAGAGGTGATCATATGTTTTGGTTAATGATTGCGTTAATTGTGGCGATCACAACTGGTGGAGAGGCCTATAAAGCATATTTGAAAAATAATGCGAAAACGCTGGAGCTTCGTGAAAAGCTATTGAAGGATGAATATAAGCTAGAGCTGGCGAAGCAGGAGACATTGCGTTTAGAAAATGAACGTTTGCGCTTAGAGTTAGATGCGGATACCGCGCAGTTTGAGCAGCAAAAGAAGTTGGTGCATCTTGAAAAATAACGGTGTGCTCGTTTTATATGATGGACAATGTGGGTTATGTGATGGGGTTGTACAATTTTTACTTGCACATGATGTGCATAATCGCTTTTATTTTGCGGCGCTCGATAGCGAAACCGGGCAAGTGTATAAAAAGCGTTATCGCATTGATGACCGTGTCGATAGCGTCATCGTCATTGAACGTGAGCGCGCGTACATGTATAGCGATGCGGTCGTGCAGCTCGCGAAACATTTGCCGATGCCCTATGCGATAGGGTACATAGCGCGAATTGTGCCCGCCGTTATGCGCGATGCTTTATATAAGCAAGTTGCAAAGCGAAGACTTGCGATGTTTGGTACGGTGAATGCATGTCAGCTGCCAACGATGGCGCAACGCCAAAAATTTTTATCATGAACAAACAAGACCTTGTCACTTTACGTACGTAGTAAAGCGAGAAGGTCTTGTTGTCCGTTTAGGCAGTCTGCTAGCGTATAGCGGTCTAATACGGCTAAATATGCTTGTAGCGCTTCATAGAGCACGCCTTTTAAGCGGCATTGTGATGAGAGGCGACATAAGTTGTTTTCTACATCAAAGCATTCCACGATGTGAAAGTCTTCCTCCGTTTGCCGAACGACGGCGCCGATATTAATGTCTGCGGGCTCTTTTGCTAAACGAATGCCGCCACCGCGACCGCGTACCGTATCGACTAAGCCAAGCTGCCCCAACTGATGTGTCACTTTCATTAAATGATTTTTAGAAATGGTATATGCATCAGCAATTTCTTGAACGGTTGACAATTGCGTTTTGTTTTTAGCGCCTAAATATAACAGGACGCGTAACGAGTAATCGGTATAGAGCGTTAAACGCACGAATCCCACCACACTTTCTATTTGGTGATCTGTTTCGTGCCTAGTATAGCATTTTTTGTCGTGTTCTGTAGTGTGTAATGCTTAATTTTCTGCTGTAAATGGGTTTGTGAGTGCAATGATACGGTGTGGTGTTGTTTGCGCGGGAATGCTTCGCGTCGTCATCGTATAAAAGACGGCATAATCACCGGCTGCCATTGCTTTCTCACTCTTGATGCGCAGCGTATTCGTTTCGTTTACAAGTTCATCGTTAAAGGAAGCAACATCATAAAAGCCGCGCGCTTCCGTTTCAACGACGACGATGACCGGTGTGTAACGCGGTGGGTAAATCATCACCATCGGGCTGTTTGAGTACACATAGCCATAAACCGTCATGCCAACGTCAAGCTGCGTATCTTCTCCTGTATCGGTCACAACGGGTGTATGTGTGCCAATGAAAAATGTAATCGGATTGCCATCAACGGTCGCTTCTGCAAATAGGCCATCTTCGGTTTGAGTCACTTCAGTAATCGTCCCTTGCTGCTTTGTAAATGTCGTCATCATTTCCTCCTCGGTTTGTGTAGTCGTATGAGAAGCGGCTGCTTCCTCGGTTGTTTCAGTCGTTTGTGTTGCTTCGTCGCTACAGGCAGTTACGAGTAGTAGTGCTGCAGCTGCTATGAACACGTGACGCATAAGAAAAACCCCCTTATTATAGTTGTCGTATATAAGACGCCTAGTATAAAGAGGTTGTTACAATTATTCTTCAATTAAAAACCCTTTTTGACGCAGTGCATCAATTGCTTGTGAAAGTGCATGCTCAGATTGTGCCCGCAGCACGTGTAAATGCGTACCGTTCGTTAAGGCAGATAAGTACGCGGCATTTGAGTCGTTTAGCTTTTGTAAAAACTGCTGCACTTCATGGCGGTTAGAGACGTGAATATTGGCGGTAATTTCACCATATACGCCGTGCTCTACCGTAACGTTTTGTACCGTAACGCCGTAATCGACAATCGTCAGTAGCTCTTCTTCCGTTTCTGCTTGTGTATGACGACATGCGATTGTGCGCTCGACGTAGTCGCTTGCTGCTTCTGTTTGCAAGTACACATAGCCTTGGCTCGTTGCTAAAATCGGTTCGTTGCGCGCTTTTAACAATGTCATATCGTTTACGACGACTTGACGCGACACGTTTGCAAGTTTAGCGAGTGCGGTGCCCGTAATCGGGGTGGATGCTTCCTTCAAATGTGCAAGCAACAATGCACGTCGCTGTTCGCCTAAAATTTTTTTCATAAAAAGCCCTCCAACGTCCAAAAAATCGTTACACATATTGTAGCATGAAACGATGTGTAATTTATAGTTTTCGTGCGACGCAACAGCAAATAGACGCTAATTATGCTATAATCGGAATCGGTAAAAGAAAGGGCGAAAGTATGTACGATTATTTAATTGGTAGCGTAACGCGTATTACGCCAGAATATATAGTGTTAGAGCAGGCGCAAACAGGATGGCAGCTATTTACGCCAAACCCGTACGCCTTTCAAAAAGTAGACAATGTGCAAGTGTTCGTCCATTTAAGTGTGCGTGAAGATGCACATACGTTATTTGGCTTTACGAGCTTGCATCAGCGCGATTTATTCCGCAAGTTAATTCAAGTATCGGGCATCGGTCCAAAAGGCGCGCTAGCTATTTTAGCAACAGGCGAGCCAAGCCATGTTATTCAAGCGATCGAGCTAGAGGATGAAGCATTTTTAGTGAAGTTCCCAGGTGTCGGTAAAAAGACGGCACGCCAAATGATTTTAGACTTAAAAGGCAAACTCGGTGGGCTTATGGAACAATTTACTTTACCAAGTTCTGATGATGAGCTGCCGCTGTTTGGCGTGAATCCATTTGAGCATGAATTAGAAGAAGCACTTCTTGCATTGCAAGCGCTCGGCTATTCAGACCGTGAGTTGGCAAAAGTGAAGCCGAAATTAGAAGCGATCGAGCTTGCAACAACGGATGCTTACATGAAAGAAGCGCTGAAATTATTATTAAAATTACAGTAAGGAGGACTTGCGATGTCAGATCGAACAGTGTCAGGGGAAGCTTCGAGCTTTGATGAACAATTTGAATTGTCACTGCGTCCACAACGCCTTGCGCAATATATCGGTCAGCATAAAGTGAAGGACAACTTACGCATTTTCATCGATGCAGCGAAAATGCGCGAAGAAAGCTTAGACCACGTGTTATTATACGGTCCTCCTGGCTTAGGGAAGACGACGCTTGCGTACGTTATTGCGAATGAAATGAACGTCGGTGTGCGCATGACGAGCGGTCCAGCGATTGAGCGTCCAGGTGATTTAGCGGCCATTTTAAGCGCGCTTGAACCGGGTGATGTGTTATTTATTGATGAAATTCATCGACTGCCACGGGCGATTGAAGAAGTGCTGTACTCAGCAATGGAGGACTTTTGTTTAGATATCGTTGTTGGCAAAGGTCCAGAAGCGCGCACAGTACGCCTTGAGTTACCACCATTTACACTTGTTGGGGCAACGACGCGTGCGGGAGCACTTTCTGCACCACTGCGCGACCGTTTTGGTGTATTATTACGTCTGGAGTATTACGATGACGATAGCTTAGCTGAAATCGTTCGTCGTAGTGCAACGCTATTTGACGTCACAATTGATGAACACGCATCAAATGAGCTAGCACGTCGCTCACGTGGGACACCGCGTATTGCGAACCGTTTATTAAAGCGCGTGCGTGATTATGCACAAGTGCTCGGTGACGGTGCGATTACGCATGCACTTGCCAACCAAGCACTTGAGTTGCTGCAAGTGGATCCGCGTGGCTTAGACCACATCGACCATAAGCTGATGCAATGTTTAATCGAGCGCTTTAACGGTGGCCCAGCAGGTGTTGACACATTGGCCGCGTCGATCGGCGAAGAATCGATGACGATTGAAGATGTGTATGAGCCGTATTTAATGCAAATTGGCTTTTTACAGCGCACACCGCGAGGACGCGTTGCGACGTATTTAGCGTATGACCATTTTGGCTATGAACAGCCGCAATCATAAAATAGAAAGAAGTTTTGAATGATGAAAGTAGAAGATTTTGATTTTCACTTACCAGAAGAATTAATCGCCCAAACGCCATTACTGGACCGTACTGCGAGTCGTTTAATGGTTGTCGATAAGGCGACAAATACAGTGGAGCACCATCACTTTCCACACATTTTAGATGAAGTAGAAGCAGGGGATTGCCTCGTGTTAAACGATACGCGCGTCTTACCTGCACGTTTAATGGGGACAAAAGAGCCTACAGGGGCAAACATTGAACTATTGTTATTAAAGCAAAATGAAGAAGATGTATGGGAGACGCTAGCAAAACCTGCAAAGCGCGTTAAAGTAGGAACCGTTGTATCATTTGGTGAAGGGTTATTACAAGCGGAGTGCATCGGGGAATTAGATCACGGTGGCCGCATTTTCAAATTTACGTATGACGGGATTTTTTATGAAATTTTAGATCAATTAGGCGAAATGCCTTTACCGCCATACATCCGTGAAAAGCTAGACGATCAAGACCGCTACCAAACGGTGTTTGCAAAAGAGCGCGGATCAGCAGCTGCACCGACAGCGGGTTTACACTTTACTGAAGATATTTTAGAAGCGATTCGTGCAAAAGGCGTGAACATCGCGTTCGTAACATTACACGTGGGTCTTGGGACATTCCGTCCGGTCAGCGTCGATGATATTGACAATCACGATATGCACTCAGAGTTTTATTCAGTCAGTGAAGAAACAGCGGCCATCATTAATGAGACGAAGGCAAACGGCGGCAAAATCATTTCCGTTGGTACGACGTCAACGCGTACGCTTGAAACGGTCGCAAGCCGCCATAACGGCAACATTGTCGCAGAGCAAGGCTGGACATCGATCTTCATTTACCCAGGCTATGAATGGAAGTGTGTCGATGCGTTACTGACAAACTTCCACTTACCAAAATCAACGCTTGTCATGCTTGTTTCATCACTGGCAAGTCGTGAACTCATTTTAGACGCATATGACAAAGCGGTTGAAGAAAAATATCGATTCTTCAGCTTTGGGGATGCAATGTTCATTCGACCTGTGCGATAATGGATACATTGTGCTAACGAGCGCGTCTCGTTAGCATTATTTCTTGTCCAACTGGATGAGCAGGTGTCGCTAGCTGCTTCGAGAAAACAGGGAGCAATAGAGCACCTATAAAAACGAAGTACTGTTTTTACTTTAGTTTTAGGAGAGAAATAACATGACACAACCACCAATTCGTTATGAATTAATTAAAACATGTGCACAAACAGGTGCGCGTTTAGGAATCGTACACACACCACACGGTTCATTTGAAACACCAACATTTATGCCAGTTGGTACACAAGCGACAGTCAAAGCGATGAGCCCTGAGGAATTAAAAGAAATGAACGCAGGCATCATCTTATCCAATACGTATCACTTATGGTTACGCCCAGGGAACGACATCGTGAAAGAAGCGGGCGGCTTACACAAATTTATGAACTGGGATCGTCCAATTTTAACGGATTCAGGTGGCTTCCAAGTATTCTCGCTATCGAAATTCCGTAAGATCGAAGAAGAAGGCGTACATTTCCGCAATCACTTAAATGGTGACAAGCTATTCCTTTCACCAGAAAAAGCGATGGAAATTCAAAACGACTTAGGTTCTGACATTATGATGGCATTTGATGAATGTCCACCATTCCCAGCAACGCACGAATATATGGAAGCGTCTGTAGACCGTACAACACGCTGGGCAAAACGTTGTAAAGAAGCGCATAAACGTCCTGATGAGCAAGGTTTATTCGGCATTATTCAAGGCGGCGAGTACGAAGACTTACGCCGTAAATCAGCAGAAGCATTAATCGAGCTTGATTTCCCAGGGTACGCAATCGGCGGTTTATCTGTAGGGGAACCAAAGGACATTATGAATAAAGTGTTAGAGTTTACAGCACCAATGATGCCAGCAAATAAGCCTCGTTACTTAATGGGCGTTGGCTCACCAGACTCACTGATCGACGGTGCAATTCGCGGCATCGATATGTTTGACTGCGTATTACCAACACGTATTGCCCGTAACGGTACATTAATGACATCAGAAGGTCGTATGGTCATTAAAAATGCAAAGTTTGCACGCGACTTCCGTCCAATCGATGAAAACTGCGATTGCTACACATGTAAAAATTACACACGTGCATACGTGCGTCACTTATTACGTACTGAAGAAACATTCGGCTTACGTTTAACGAGCTACCATAACTTACGCTTCTTAATTAACTTAATGGAGCAAGTGCGTCAAGCAATCCGTGAAGATCGTTTAGGCGATTTCAAAGAAGAGTTCTTTGAAAAATACGGCTACAACGTACCAAACCCGAAAAACTTCTAAGCAACGAAAAAAACGTTCAATCCGCGGATTGAACGTTTTTTATGTATAGGCGTTTATTTATCTACGCGACCAATTGCGCCCTTTTCAAAGCGAACGTTAACACCATCAGCGATGTTAATGATCACTGTTGTATCATCGACAGCTTCGATTGTACCGTGTAAACCACCAACTGTAACAATGCGATCACCGCGTTGTAGCGCATTTTGCATTTCTAACGTTTGCTTTTGACGCTTTTGCGCTGGACGAATTAAAATAAACCACATTGCGACAAACATCAGAATAATCGGCAATAAGCTAATTAATGTTTCCATATTCCAAAAATCCCCCTTTCCAAAAACTCACCCTTTTAGTATACGCGATAACGGTCAAAAATAGCTCATTTTTGCACCTGATTTTTAGAAAAAAATTTAATAAACGCGCAATTTTTGGCGCCCTTTGTGACAAAGTGACAAAAACGATTCATGCTACTACAAACGCGCACGTGAATTGTTATGAAAACTTTCGTTAAAATTGCCGCCTCTACCTGTATATAGTGATGAAAAAGGTATGTATAGTTGTGGGAATGTTAGGATAAAAGTATATGTTAGCAAATGGGTTGTTTAGGTCTTTTGTTTTGTATACAATAAAGCGTACCCATTTGTATACATACTGTAGGAGGCTTTTATGCAACAAGAGCAATTGAAACAACTTGTTTTACCTGCGCTGCAAAGTAAACTTTTTGAACTGCATCATTGCGGCGATGAACAAGCAACAATCGAACAATTATGGACATATTTTACGCGTTTTAAATGGTCCGCACGACAAGTGGAACAAATGCCACTTCATCAACTCATTCATGAAATTTTACATACACCAATCAACGACTTCATGCATTACCGTCAAGTGAAGACCGGTAAAGTTAATTTTATTTTATTAAAGCGCATGCAGGAAGAAGCGTGTTGGCGTCAGTCTTTTTCAGCGTCTGTTCGTCCGTCCTAATACCTCTCATAAAAAGGAAAAATAAAACCGTCATGAAAATGTAATGTAACGTTCGTTTGACACAACCGACAACGTGTTTCATAATAAGTTTGTTGCGCTTTTTCGCGAATAGGTTAAAATTGTTAGCAAGTAGAAGGGTATCAACTTTGATAGACCTTTCCTATACGAAACAAGGCGTACGGAACAAATCGACAATCGTTTTCGTCGTATTGTTCAACGCAGTGCTTCGTATACATTGAGGAGGATTTTACATGAAATTAAGAAGCCGTATTATTGCGTTCATTTTGATCGTAGCGGTTCTTGCAGGGTCGATGAGTACGACGATTCAAGGAATTCTTGATGACATCAAGCTTGGTTTAGACTTGCAAGGTGGCTTTGAAGTGCTGTATGAGGTCCGCACGCTCGATGGTGAAAAACCATCTAGTGATACGTTGACCGATACGACAACCGCTTTAAGCAATCGTATTAACGCAATCGGGGTAAGTGAACCGAGCATTCAAGTAGAAGGGGAAGACCGTATTCGTGTTCAGCTTGCAGGGGTGGAAGACCAAAACTCTGCACGTGAAATTTTATCGAGTACCGCGAACTTAACGATTCGTAACGTGAACGATGAAGTACTACTTGATGGTTCAGATTTAAAAGAAGGTGGCGCTGCAGCATCATTTGATGAGCAAAACCGTCCAATCGTTACATTAACATTAAAAGATGCAGACAAATTTGGTGAAATCACACAAGCGCTTGCGACAAAGCCAGCTGGTGAAAACTTACTTGTCATTTGGCTAGACTTTGAAGAAGGTGTCGATTCATACGTTGCAGAAGCGATGAAGCCAGACCCGAAATTCATTTCAGCAGCATCGGTTACACAAAAGTTACAAACAACAGATGTCATGATCTCAGGGTCATTTACAGTTGAAGAAACAAAACAAATTGCGGGCGTGTTAGATGCAGGTGCATTACCGGTATCATTAACGGAAATTTATTCAACATCAGTTGGCGCACAATTTGGTGAAAAAGCGTTACAAGATACAGTATTTGCAGGGGTTGTCGGTGTTATTGCCATCTTCGTCTTCATGTTACTGTACTATCGTTTACCAGGTTTTGTAGCCGTTATTACATTAACGGTATTCACATATTTAGTCTTACTCGTATTTGACTGGATTAATGCGGTATTAACATTACCAGGCATTGCCGCAGTCGTACTCGGTATTGGTATGGCGGTTGATGCGAACATCTTAACAGCAGAGCGTGTGCGTGAGGAATTACGCGCAGGTCGTACAGTGAAGCAAGCGTATATGCTTGGGTCAAAGCAATCGTTAACGGCGATTGTTGATGCGCAGCTTACAACGTTATTAGCAGCTGCCGTATTATTCTACTTCGGTCAAAGTTCTGTTAAAGGTTTCGCAACAACGTTAATCATTTCGATTTTACTAAGTTTCGTAACAGCTGTATGGGGTTCTCGTGTATTATTAGGCTTACTTGTGAAAAGTGGCTACTTCGACAATCCAGCATGGTATGGCATTGCAAAATCGAAGCAACATGCACCAGAGGAAAACTTCGATACGTTAGATTTACCAACGAAGTTTGATAAGATCGACTTTGTCGGCAACCGTAAAAAGTTCTATACGTTGTCGATGGTCATTTTAATTGCCGGTGCAATTGTGATCGGTATGTTTAAGTTAAACTTAGGCATCGATTTCTCAAGTGGTACACGTGTTGAGATTTTAGCAACAGAGGAAGTAACGAAAGAAGAAATCGTTAACTACTTAGATGAAATCGGTCATCCATCAGATGATGTTGTCATTTCTGGCGATCAAAAAGATACAGCTGTTGTTCGCTTTAAAGAAGACTTCTCACAAGCGGATACAATTGCCTTTAAAGCACAAGTGTTAGAAGATTACGGCGCTGAGCCGAGTGTCAGCAACGTATCGCCAACAGTTGGTCGCGAGCTTGTGAAAAACGCCATCATGTCACTATCAATTGCAGCGTTAGGGATTATTATTTATGTAGCGATTCGCTTTGAATGGCGCATGGGTCTTGGTGCGATCGTTTCGTTACTGCATGACGTATTCTTCATCGTTGTGGCGTTCTCAATGTTCCGTCTAGAAGTAGACTTAACGTTTATCGCCGCAGTCTTAACAATTGTTGGTTACTCGATTAACGATACGATCGTAACGTTTGACCGTATTCGTGAAAACGTAGACCGCGTCGGTGAAATTAAAACGAAGGAAGAGTTAGCGCTTGTCGTAAACAAATCACTTCGTCAAACGATGGGACGCTCGGTGAATACGGTATTAACGGTTATTGTTGTCGTTGTTGCCTTAATTATTTTCGGTGCACCATCGATTCAAAACTTCTCGATTGCGTTATTAATCGGATTAGTAACAGGGATGTATTCATCAATCTGTATCGCAGCTCAAATTTGGTACACGTTAAAAGTACGTGAAATGAATAAAAAGGGCGGATCTGTGAAGAAGAAAGAAAAACGCGAATGGGGTTCAGACGAGCCAGTCGTATAATACGCGTAGCGGCAGTAGAAACATTTTTCTACTGCCGCTTTTTTATGTTTACTCGACGAATGGCGGTGGGAATACTTTAGTAGAGGTGATGGTTATGAAAGTACAATGGGCACTTATATTAGGGCTTATTTTTGCAATTGTTATTGCGGCATTTGCGATTGTGAACATTGAGGATGTACCCGTTGACTACATTTTCGGCGAAGCGTATTGGCCGCTCATTTTAGTCATTTTAGGTTCGGCATTGTTTGGTGCGATTGCAAGCGCATCGTTTTCACTCGTACGCATTTTTACGTTGCAACGTGAAGTGAAGCAGCAGCGTAAGCAAATCGCGCAGTTAGAGCTTGATTATGCAAAGCGTACAGATGAGTATACGACGCTTGAGCAGCGCGTCATGAGCAGTGAACCAACATTGTTTGAGAAAAAGAAAATGGAGGACGAATAAGCGCATATGCTTATTCGTTTTTTCGTTGTGTAAACATAGTTTCTATGCACAAGAACCAGTATAATAAAACACGTGAGGAAGTGAGGATATGATTCAATCAAAGAAAAAATGGCAAGTGCATACACCGGATGAAGCGGTCGTTCAAACGCTTCAAGATGGGTTGCAGTTGTCCTCAATGGCAGCAAAAATTTTAGCTGCGCGCGGTTTTACGACCGTAGAACAAGCAACAAAATGGCTTCATATGGATGAACAAGCGATGCATGATCCGTTTTTATTAAACGGCATGGACGAAGCGGTGTTTCGTATTGAGCAGGCGCTTGAAGAGGGCGAGAAGATCATGGTGTACGGTGATTACGACGCGGGTGCGACACGTTTTTAAGTGAAAAGCTTAGACACTAGGGTGCTAAATACTCTAGGAGAACTGATATTCCTGACAGGTGGAATGATAGGGTAACGCCTTGAAACGCCTACTCTGATACTCCGACATGCTTTTGCTAAGGTTAAATGGCAGAGTATGAAGCTCGGTGAAGTCGGCAGAGAGATACCGTAAGCTTACAATATGAAAATCTATTCAATCACAGTAAGACACGAAAGCTGTCTAGCGGTAGATGGTGTGTCCTATATGCCGGGAGTCCATAAAATATCTATGGTTAGAATGTGCTGCGTAAGCACTGACGAATCTCTGAATGTACAGGTCTAGACGTAGACATTGTAGAAATGCAATGGGTGGCAGTGCCATCGTGTGTGTGGGTGAGTAAAAATCTGGCGTTATGAAAGCCCATAGCTTGTTACAGGCAAGCTCCAGCATACAGGACTATAGGAGAAACCTAAAGATATATGTTACGGATAAGGAAGTCGGAACGTGGAAAGCGGAAGATGTGGAGGTATTAGCCTACCGATGAAGCAGTTCAGTATATAAAGGTTTTAACTATTAAAACTGATTAACTTTCCGTGAGAGTGGAGCCACAGTACCGTTGAAACCGTGATAATAAGCGGTGGAGGGATCGGCTCTAGTCGATTATGTAGATTCATTTCAATATAATCGATGGAACGCCGTATGATGGGAAACTATCACGTACGGTGTGAAGTGGGGGAAAAGCTGGAGATGATTTCAAAGGTTTACCTATCACTATACGGCGTCACAAGTACAACGGTCATGCTAAACGTGCTGTACGATTTAGGGGCAGATGTCATATTTAAAATCCCAAATCGCTTTACACATGGATATGGTCCGCATATTGATTTATTTCAAGAAGCATATGATGAAGGCGTGCGCTTAATTATTACCGTTGATAACGGTATTTCAGCGGTCGATCAAGTACGCTTTGCAAAAGATTTAGGCATGGATATTATTATTACCGATCACCACGAGCCTGGCGAAGTGTTACCAGAAGCGGACGTTATTTTACATCCGCGCGTGCCAGAAAATAGCTATCCATTCGGTGAACTTGCTGGCGTTGGTGTAGCGTTTAAACTTGCGCATGCGTTGTATGGCGAAGTGCCAGAGCATTTATTCGAATATGTAGCTGTTGGAACGGTGGCGGATTTAGTGCCACTTGAAGGGGAAAACCGCTACTTCGTGAAACGTGGCTTACAGGCGCTTCGTCAATCATTCCATCCGTGGGTGGCAGCGATGTGTGAAGTGTCGAGTCAAGAGCAGCGTAAAATTGATGAAGATAGCATTGGCTTTTTATTTGGTCCGCGTTTAAATGCGGTCGGTCGTTTAGGGGAAGCGCGTCCGGCAGTAGAGCTTTTAATGAGTGAGGACGCAACGCATGCGATGACGCTTGCAAAAACATTAAATGATGCGAATGTCGCACGAAAAGATTTAGTGAAAAACATTACTGACGAAGCGATTGCGCTCATTGAACGTGATGACACGATTAAAAATAGCTTAGTGCTCGTCGTTGCCGCACCGAACTGGAATCCTGGCGTTGTCGGTATCGTCGCCTCGCGCTTAGTGGAAGAGTATTACAAACCAACAATTGTGTTATGTATCGATGAGGAAAAAGGGACAGCAAAA
>JAHAYH010000164.1 GCA_018384745.1 Caryophanon sp.
TGAATTTTGGAACCATGCTGAAATAATACCTGCGTTCACGCCAATAATAATCGCGAGCACCATTGCAAAAAATGCCAGCTCCATCGTCGCCGCTAAATACGGCCAAATCTCTTTTGAAATCTCAACGCCTGTTCGTAACGACTCGCCTAAATCAAGCGTCACCAGTCCAACTAAATAGTTGAAGTACTGTATGTACCATGGCTCATTTAAGCCGAGTTTTTCATTTAATGCGGCAATCGCTTCCGCTGTTGCTTGCTGCCCTAAAATAACTTGTGCGGGATCTCCTGGAATAAGGCGAATCATTAAAAATACAATAAACGTCATTCCAAGCAGCACCGGAATTAAATGCAGCAACCGCTTTCCAATATAACTAAGCATGTTGTTCACCCCTCTTGCAATTTCATCCATTCGTCTTCATCCGTTGAAAAAATAGACAAAAAGAGCTGCTTATAAGTTTCCCTATGAAGCAGCTCTCTTTGCTTATTACTTCATCGTTACATTCGTTAACGCCTCAGAGCCAGTTGGGTGTGGTAAGTAATCCCCTACGTTTGCCTTCGCCGCTAATAACGGTGTTGAGTGCGCAAGTGGAACCCACGGCGCATCTTCGCTAATTAATACTTGTGCTTCTTTATATAACGCATTACGTTTTTCTTCATCTACTTCTGATTGTGCTTGTACTAATAAATCATGTACCGCATCGCTTGAGTAGTATGAGTAGTTGTTTGAGCCGATGTTGTCCTGATCTAATAATGTGTATAAGAAGTTATCCGCATCACCGTTATCACCTGTCCAACCAAGTAAGAACGCATCCGCTTCTCCGTTTTTCGCCTTCTCTAAATACGTTGCCCATTCAAACGTTACAAGCTTCGCATTCATGCCAACGTCTTGTAAGTTCTTTTGAATCGCTTCCGCTACCTTTTGACCGTCTGGCATGTATGGACGTGGTACTGGCATTGCCCATAATTCAATTTCTTTACCGTCATAACCAGCTTCTGCAAGTAATGCTTTTGCTTTTTCCGGGTCGTATTCATAGCCTTTTACGTCTTCATTGTAGCCGCCGATCGTTGATGGCATCGGGTTGACTGCTGCTTCTGCATACCCTTCAAAGAATGCATCGATAATCGCTTGTTTATCAATGGCATAGTTCACAGCTTGACGCACTTTTACGTTATCAAACGGTGGACGCGTATTTGTTAACCCTAAGTAACCAACGTTCATGGATGGACGCTCGATTAATTGTAAATCCGCATTTGATTTAATTGATTCTGCATCCGATGGGTTGATGCCATCAGCGATATCAATGTCGCCTGTTGTTAAGGCATTTAAACGTGCTGAGTTATCTGGAATTGCGCGGAAAATAACGCGATCAAGCTTCGGTAAACCCTCTTTCCAGTAATCTGCATTTTTCTCCACCGTTAATGAATCGTTGCGCTTCCACTCGACAAACTTGAATGGACCTGTACCAACTGGATTGTCTTCTAATTGATCAAACGCTGCTGGTGCTGCAATCGCAAATGGACTCATGGCAATATTTTTTAAGAACGGTGCTTGTGGACGCGTTAACGTAAACACAACCGTTTTGTCATCTTGTGCTTCTACTTTTGAAATGATGTTTTTACCTTCTGACATGAACATTGAGTTATAGTAGTAAAATTGCTCTGCAGAACCTGCTGCCCATCGTTCGAAGTTTTTCACAACTGCATCTGCATTAAAGTCTGAACCGTCATGGAACTTCACGCCTTCTTCTAACGTAAATGTATACGTTAAACCGTCATCACTAACTGTCCATTCCTTCGCAAGACTTGGTTGAATCGTCGTATCTTGCTCCCCAAATGTTAATAATGTGTCGTAAATGTTTTCTGTAACACGGAATGACTCGCCATCTGTAACGATTGCTGGGTCAAGTGCAACTGTATCGCCGCCACGACCGTATACTAATACACCGCCGCCTTCTGCATTGCCGTCATCTGTGTTCGTCGCCGTATCACCGTCGTTGCTATCATCACCACAGGCAACGAGGACAACCGATAACACAAGCATGAGTAAAAATACATACCATGATTGTTTTTTCATGAACAATCAACCTCCCCTTTTTGTATTTATATCATCGTTACCGTATCATCGTATAAATGACACGCAACGGCATGACCTGGCTTTATTTGTTGTAGCACCGGTACCTTTTCTTTACATGCAGCTTGTGCAAATGGACAGCGCGTATGAAACGTGCAACCGCTTGGTGGATTCGACGGGCTCGGAATATCGCCTTGCAGCATCGTCGTCTCCTTCACAAAATCAGGGTCTGGTACAGGTACCGCGGCAAGCAATGCTTTCGTGTACGGATGAAGTGGCTCTTCATAAAGCGATTCACTCGTCGCAAGCTCAACCATCTTCCCTAAATACATCACACCTACGCGATCGCTAATGTGACGTACAACCCCTAAATCATGCGCGATAAAAATATATGTTAGCTTCAGCTCTTGTTGAAGTTGCTGCATTAAGTTGAGCACTTGCGCTTGAATCGATACATCGAGTGCTGAAACAGGTTCATCCGCAATAATGAGCTTCGGATTCGTCATGAGCGCGCGGGCAATGCCAATGCGCTGTCGCTGTCCACCGCTAAACTGATGTGGATAACGATTCGCATGATACTCGCTTAACCCAACCGTTTTTAACAGGCGCATCACCTTGTCACGACGCTCCGCTTTCGTACCGATATTGTGCACGATCAACGGCTCCTCTAAAATTTGCGCCACCGTATGTCGAGGATTTAATGACGCATATGGATCTTGGAACACCATTTGAATGTCGCGGCGCGCTTGTCGCATTTCCTCCGCCGATAAAGCCGTTAAGTTTTTACCGTTAAACGTTACGTCGCCTTCTGTCGGTTCGATAAGGCGCATGAGCATGCGACCGGTCGTCGATTTTCCGCAGCCTGATTCTCCAACAATGCCAAGTGTTTCGCCTTCGAGCACATCAAACGATACACCATCGACCGCTTTTACTTGCCCGACTTCACGCGCAAAAATCCCTTTTTTAATCGGGAAATGCTTCTTTAAGTTTTCGACTTTCAACAACACATCTGTCATTGCACAACACCTGCCTTCTCTTCTACTAAAAAGCAGCGCGCTTCATGTGCTTGGCCTGCCTTATAAAGCGCAGGGTTTTCAACGGTGCAGCGCTCATGTACAAAGGCACAACGCGGTGCGAAGCGGCAGCCTGTCGTAATAGATCCAGGCTTTGGTACATTCCCAGGGATGGAATATAACGAATCTTTTTTGTAGCGCATGTCCGGCACAGATTGAATGAGCCCTTGCGTGTACGGGTGCTGTGGATTTTTAAAAATGTCACGCACGCTCGCTTGTTCAACAATTTGTCCTGCATACATTACAACGACGCGCTCACACGTTTCAGCGACAACACCTAAGTCATGTGTAATGAGCATAACCGCTGTATGTAATCGCGTATTTAAATCCTTCATTAGCGCTAAAATTTGCGCTTGAATCGTCACATCAAGTGCGGTTGTTGGTTCGTCGGCAATGAGCACCTTTGGGTCGCACACAAGCGCCATCGCAATCATGACACGCTGTCGCATTCCGCCAGATAATTGATGCGGGTAATCTTTCATGAGCTCCTCAGCACGCGGCAAACCAACGAGCTTTAACATTTCAATCGCGCGCGCTTGCACTTGTTTTTTCGACCATGATTTATTATGTAATGTAATCGCTTCACTTAATTGATTGCCAATTGTGTAAAGCGGGTTGAGCGACGTCATTGGCTCTTGGAAAATCATCGCGACGTCTTTGCCGCGAATATTGCGCATTTCCTTGTCTGTTAGCTTTGCTAAATCTTTATCGTCGAGTAAAATCTCTCCGTGCGTCACTTTACCTGGAGGATTTGGCACAAGCCCCATCACCGATAGTGACGTTACACTTTTGCCACAGCCCGACTCTCCTACGATGCCTAAAATTTCACCTTCATGTACGTGAAAGCTAATGCGATCTACTGCAACGACTGCACCATCGTCGGTGAAAAACGTCGTCTCAAGCTCCTTTACGTTCAACAGCTTTTTACGCTCGCTCATAGCAGCCCTCCATTCCGAATAATCCAAATAGTGCGTTTTATTTTCATGTTAATGCAAAAACTACATATTTACAAATATTTTATATATTCTGATAATACAACATATGCTACTTACCGTTTTGTTCATGCTCGAAAACATCTTTTTTCATCAGTAACATATTGACATAGCGATGTTAGAAATGGGACGTGCAACAGCAATTTTGTCCATCAAAACATCGTTCATTTGCTCGAATTTTCAAACAGCTACAATTGAAATACGCGCGCTAGACGTGTACAATCATACTAAGTTCTCGCTGCTGGCAACAGTGCACAGTAGGAGAATTAAAACGAGCTGAGAAAGCAAGAGGAGAGTTTAGTATGAGCACAAAAAACTTAGTATTAATGGCAATGCTAATTGGGGTTGGGACGGCGTTGTATTTATTCATGCCGCCAATTAACGGCATGAAACCAGATTTCATGTTAACAATGATGTTTATTGGGATTTTATTATTCACAACGCTTCGTGATACGTTCCTATTATCATTAACGACAGGAGTATTATCTGGCTTATTTACAACATTCCCTGCAGGTTTCGTGCCAAATATGATCGATAAACTTGTAACAGGCTTACTATTTTTCGTAGCGGTTGTTGCGCTGCGTAAAGTAGCACGCGGCGTTGCAGCAGGTACTGTATTAACAGCGGTTGGCACAGCTGTATCCGGTGCGATTTTTTTAGCAGCAGCGATTTTTGTCACAGGCTTTGAAGGATTATTTACAGAAATGTTTATCATCGTCGTATTACCTGCGATGGCGATCAATGCCGTGGCATTTTTCATCATCTTCCCAATCATTACAAATTTAGTGAAGCGTTCTAAATTTGAAACAGCATTAAACTAGGCATTTGCGCCAAAAAACCATCATGTGCGATTCGCATTTGGTGGTTTTCTTTTGCACACAATGGTTTAATAGTACATAAGAAGGTTATAACATGTTTAAGGAGGCGACATCATGAAATTAAAACGACTTGCACAAGGTGTGGCAATCGGTTTAGCAAGCGGCTTTTTCGCAACACTTGCCACAACGCCAAAATCAGGTGCCGATGTACGCGCATCATTAAAAGCAACATCTCAAAATGTAAAAGCAAAAACAGATGACGTAAAGCTACATGCGACAACGTTAAAAAATTCGGTAGCTCAATTAAATGACACAGCTAAAAATAATATTCCTAGCATAGTAAATGATTTAAAGGCTTCTGTCACAACATTTACCGAAGAAATCAAGCCGATTGCTGCGAACTTACAGCACCATGCACAACAGATGCAAGGTATTGCACAAGAGCTACAGCAAGAAGCAGCAAATTTCAAGAAAGACAGCAAAAAAACGAGCGAGCCTGCCTCTTAATTTTAAGAGCAGCGCTTGCTCGTTTTTATTTCGCATTCGTATAAAGTCACAATATTAATTTTTTCACTTTTCTAACTTTAAAGTCTTTTCTTTTATTGATATAATATTTAAAACGTCATATTTGTTGGTTAGCTATTTTCAAAAAGCGCAATCGGTCGTTTTTAGCACGCGCATTAAAAACAGCGGATTTTCGTAGCTGTGCGCGAGCGACAAAACGCAAACGAATCATGTATTGGCTCATCAACACGTTTATAAACATGTATTTTTATAAATCGAAAAGCAGGTGATTGCATTGTCAGAACAATTATATACGACGAAAGAAGCGATGCTTTATAGCCAACGCGTAGCACAGCTTTCAAAAGCTCTCTGGAAAGCTGTTGAGAAAGATTGGCAACAATGGATTAAGCCTTATGATTTAAACATTAATGAACATCATATTTTATGGATTTCGTACCATTTGAAAGGTGCGTCTATTTCAGACGTGGCGAAATTCGGGGTCATGCACGTATCAACAGCGTTTAACTTTTCGAAAAAGCTAGAAGAGCGTGGCTACTTAACGTTTTCAAAGCGCAATGACGATAAGCGTAACACGTACGTTGAGCTAACGGAAACGGGGACGGCGCTCATTATTGAAATGAATGAAAACTATCATCAGACGCAGCACTCCGTCTTAGATGGATCACTTGCATTAAAAGATTTATACGGCCGCTTCCCTGAGTTTTTAGATGTGATGGCGGTCATTCGTAACATTTATGGCGAAGATTTCATTGATATTTTCGAACGATCATTTAAAAATTTCGATACATCGCTTGAACAAACAAAACATACGACACAATAAAATATATGTCGTAAACTCAATATAAACTGCTATTTGACGCATGCCTTTTACAAAAATCGGCTATACTAATACAAATAGCGTTGATGGACAAAGTCAGCGATTGACTTTGTCTATTTTTGTTTGAAAGGAGTGTGCGTATGCACTGCTGGAAAATTTTAAATATCGAACGGGAATATGGCATCCGAAAAATGTATTGCATCGCTTGTATACACGCGGTATTAACGTTTTCATTTAGCTATACGTTTTTAAATTTATTTAACTATGAAACGTACAATGACGACCATTTTGCATTGTTTCTCGTAGCGGGCTTGCTTGTTTACCCGCTGCATAAATTACTGCACTTTTTGCCGCTGTACCGTCATCGTCAAAAAATGTCGATTCGCTTGCGTCGTCGCCTGTTTGGCATTCGCACGATTCATATGCGCATTAAAGAGCCGATTCCAAAAAGGCTATATATTTTTTCTTTATTGTTTCCTTTCTTAGTGTTGACGACCATTTTGCTCATTGTGGCGGTTGTATTTCCAACAATCACGCATTATGCAGCCGTTTTACTCGGTGTGCATGCACTGCTTTGTGCATTTGACTACGTATACATTAAACATTTAATACGTTCTCCTGCCGATGCACTCATCGAAGAAACACCGCGTGGCTATGAAATTTTAGTACCACTTACGTAAAGAGGTATAACTTGTATTTACCATTTATAGTTTGTTATGCTTATCATTAAGTAATAGAGGGGAGGAATAGACTTGCTTTTAGTCATTGTAGTTCTATTCTCAGTGTTTTATTTATTCCAAATTAATCGCCTCACGTATGCGCTTTGCACGCGTCGCGAAATTCCTGAAGAAAACCAGCCAAAAGTATTTCGAACGATTAATATACTGATTACAATTTTATTAATTTCTTTCTATGTCGATGTGTTAATTTCGCTATAGTAGAAATACCATTCACAAACGAACAAGTGTGCACTTCGGTCGTTTGTTTTTTTTACGGAGGTTTACTTAATGAAAAAACGTGTACTATTTACAGCATTAACAGCAACGCTGATGCTCGCTGCTTGTAGTGAACAAGAAGAAATCGTTGTAACGTCTGATCTTGGCGATGTTACGCAGCAACAATTTTATGAAGAAATGCTCGAAATTGCTGGCCCATCGTTGCTCGAACAAGTGGTGACGAAGCAATTGCTTGAAGACACGTACAGTGTAAGCAGTGAGCATGTAGATGAGGAGTTTGAGTCTTTAAAAGCATCTTATGGCGATACGTTCGCTGAAACGCTCGAGGCAAACGGCATGACGGAAAGCTCGCTCCGCCAAAATATTTATTTTAGCTTATTGCGCGACGTCGCTGTGAAAGAATCCGGTAAAACATTCGAGGAATTGATGCACGACTTACTAGAAGAGCATAACGTACAAATTGAAACAGAGTCATTGCAACACGTCTTTGATCAATATAAAACGTTAGACGAACAGGAAGAAAACTAAACGAAAAAGCATCGGCGCCTATAACGCACCGATGCTTTTTCTATATGTTTTAGTCAATCGTTGGCTTGTAAAATGCACGGTTATCTAGTGCAAATACGCGCTCGCTAAATTGTCCTGGCTGCGTTTTATTTAAGACGCGTGTCAGCATGTTCATTTTCGCATCGATGTTATCGATGTAATGTAAAATTTCTGCTTCTTGAATCATTGGGCGCTTCGGACTACCCCATTCTTCTTGCCCGTGATGTGACAATACTAAATGTTGGAGTAACATCACTTCTTCCCCTTCAATGTTAAGCGCAGCAGCTGCTTTTGCTACTTCTGTTACCATAATGGAAATGTGGCCAAGCAAGTTCCCCTCAACTGTATACGATGTCGCAATCGGTCCTGATAACTCGCGCACTTTGCCGATATCATGCAGCATAATACCTGCATAAAGTAAATCGCGGTTTAACGTTGGGTATAGATCGCAAATCGCTTTTCCTAAACGCAGCATCGACACCATATGATCCAGTAGGCCTGATACGTAATCGTGATGATTTTTCGTTGCCGCTGGGAACACTAAAATATCCTCTTTAAATTCCTTCATAATATGACGTGTAATGCGCGCAATGTTGGCGTTACGAATTTCAAAGAAGAACTGCGTTAACTCATCATAGAGCTCCTCTTTTGGAATGCTTGATGATGGCACTAAATCCGTGATGCTTACCCCTTCTTCTGGACCTACAACGCGAATCGCCTTAATGCGCAGTTGGTTTTTGCCGCGATATTCGTGAATTTCGCCACCGACATGGACAATTGTTTCTGCTGCGTACATGCGCTCATGCTCTTCGTTTGTATCCCATAACTTTGCTTCAATATCGCCGCTTTTATCTTGTAAAATTAACGTCATAAACGGTTTTCCTACCGTCGTTACGCCTTTAATAGACTGCTTAATAAATAATGTATGGTCAACCGCTTCACCTGGTTGTAATGTTGTAATACCTGCCAACACCCATTCACCTCTTTCGATTCATTATTGTTCGCCTTTATTGTACCATTGTCATCGGTAAAACTCTCGAGAAATTCCTTTACACTACGCTCATTTTTTATGCGTTTACGCAATATTTTTTGTCAATTCAAACAATTTTCCATGTATAATAGTAAATATACACAATCAAGGGGGAATGATGTATGGCACAATACCGTTTTACGGCATTTGAAAAAACAGGCGAAACGTTATTTGATGAAGCATGGGAGTTCGAAAATGACGACATCGCAAAAAAAGAAGGACAAGCACAAATTGAGCAAAAAGGTGTGGCGGAGAAAACACATCGACTTGTAAACAACGCGGGCAAATTAATTTTATTCCACGTATAATACAAAATGGCGAAGAAAAAGCGGACTTTTTCTTCGCCATTTATTTGTTATTGTCCGTTAAACTGCGGCGTGCGTTTCCCTAAAAATGCGCGTAAACCTTCCGCATGATCATCGGTATGATGCATGCGAATTTGTCCGTCTGCTTCCGCATCTAATACAGCGGCAAGCTCCGCGCTTGTCGCGCGATGTAAAATCGCTTTTGACTCAATCATCGCGAGCAGCGGCGCTCCTAAAAACTTACCGACTACTTGGTCTGCAACAGCGTCAAGCGTGCCATCTTCTGCGTTGTAATCGATCAAGCCATACGCTAGCGCTTCCTCGCCATTTAATACTTCGCCTTGCCAAATCATTTGCTTCGCTTTTACAGGACCGACGCGTTGCTTCATAAAGAAGTGCCCGCCCCCATCTGGAATGAGCGCAATGCCAATGAAGTTCATCGCAAGCTTCGCAGATTGTTCCGCGATGACAACGTCACATGCTAACGCAAGCGAGAAACCAAGTCCTGCTGCGGCACCGTGCACAACCCCAACCGTGACCATTGGCAAATGGTAAAACGCGAGCACAAGCCGTTTGATCGTCTCCATGATCGTTGGTGAAATTAAGTCGCCACCTGCTGCCATCGCACGCACGTCCCCACCGGCTGAAAACACGCGTCCTGCTCCGCATAATACGAGCAGCTGCAACGACGAATCTTTCGCAAGCTCCTCAAAACAATTTGCTAAATCCTCTAACATTTGTGCATTCATCGCATTAACAGCTTCTGGTCGATTAAGCGTGACCGTTACTTTTCGTTCCTGTTTTTCGACTACTAATGTTTCATACTGCATAGTGCCACCCCTTTTTTCTTTATACCGTTTCTTTTTCGCGAAATACCACTGAAAATCCTGCTTAAACGAGCGATTATTCCACACAATCATTTACAGCACCCGAAACAGAAAAAATATGCTATATTAAATAGTCGAAGAAAACGTAAAAAGGTAGGGAAAAACATGGCGAACGATTATCGCGTATTACTTTATTATAAATATACTACAATTGAGGACCCTGAAAGCTTTGCAGCAGAGCATTTAGCTTTTTGTAAAGAGCTTGGTTTACTCGGCCGTATTTTAGTCGGTGCTGAAGGCATTAACGGAACGGTTTCAGGAACGGTTGAACAAACGAATGCATACATGGAATATATGAACAACAACCCGAAATTTGCGGACATTATGTGGAAAATTGACGAAGCAGACAAGCATGCGTTTAAAAAGATGCACGTACGTCCACGTCGTGAAATTGTTCACTTAGGTTTACATGAAGAAGATGTAAACCCGCACGAAGTAACAGGTGATTATTTATCACCGAAGGAATTTTTCGAGCAAATGCAAGATGACAACACGATTGTTTTAGATGTGCGTAACAATTATGAGTACGATTTAGGTCATTTCCGCGGTGCGGTGAAACCGGAAGTCGAAACGTTCCGTGATACGCCGCAGTGGGTGCGTGAAAACATGCATTTATTCGAAGGCAAACGCGTCTTAACGTACTGTACAGGTGGGATTCGCTGTGAGAAATTCTCCGGCTGGTTAAAGCGTGAAGGCATCGGCGAATCCGTTGGGCAACTGCATGGTGGTATTGCGACATACGGAAAAGACGAAGAAGTACAAGGTCAAATGTGGGACGGACAAATGTACGTCTTTGATGAGCGCCGCAGCGTTGAAATTAACAAAGTGGATAAAGAAATTGTCGGCCGCGACTTCTTTACTGGTGAACCGACAGAGCGCTACACAAACTGCGCAAATCCGAAATGTCATAAGCTAATGCTTTGTAAAGAAGAACACGAAGCCTTTTATATGCGTAGCTGTTCAGATGAATGCCGTCGTGCAAAGCCTAACTATTTTGTGGAGCAACACGGCTGGAGCGATGACGACATCGAAGCACAAATTGAAAAAATCGCTGCTGTACAAAACGTTAACGCGTAACACATTATGTGAAACGAAATAAATACGTTTTGACAAAAGAAAGGCTCTTCACCATAACATGGGGTTGCTTTTCACGTCGAGGCAGGCTTTCCGCGGGCGTGGAGGCGAACATGATGTTCGTCATAAGGGCGGTGCCATAGGA
>JAHAYH010000165.1 GCA_018384745.1 Caryophanon sp.
AATGACCGAGCACGTGTTATTTATGAAAGATGGACAATTAGTCGAGCAAGGAAGTTTAGTGGACATTCAACAAAAATACGACGCGCCGCATATTGATATTACGTTTGTGCACGAGGCAGAAGCGCTTCAGTTTGCGAGCCAATGTACGCTACATGTAACCGTTACTGGCCGCGTTGCAAATGTCCATGTGACAGATGGCAAGCCGACGATGCAATACATGATGGCACATTTAGCGAAAGCGCCGTTTGACGTTGAAAAAATCGCGTATGCAAAAATGACGCTTGAGGATATTTTCGTCAAGGTGGTGCAACAAGATGCGTAACTTTTTCATTTTATGGCAAAAGGAATGGACCGAGCATGTGCGCAATTACCGGATCATTTGGCTACCGCTTCTTTTTTTACTGCTCGGCATGATGGATCCGTTAACGTATTATTTCATGGATGATTTATTAAGTGCAGTGGGCAACTTACCAGATGGCATGCAAATTACACTGCCAAACGTCGGTGCGACCGATATGATTGGAGCGACGACAGGGCAGCTACAGTCAATAGGGATTATTGTGTTAATGGCGCTTTATTGCAGCAGCATTAGTGGCGAGCGTAAAAACGGTACCGCTACATTGCTCTACATAAGACCGGTGCATAGCGGCTCGATCTTTATGAGCAAATGGGTGATGGCAATGATGATGGCGATTGTTACGACCGTTTGTGCACTCGCTGCTAGCAGTTATTATGCGGAAATTTTATACGGCGAGCTACCGTTTACGCGCGTCGCGGTATTTGCCGCGATTTACATCGTTTGGCTAATGACGATTCTGTCGCTTACGTTGATGTTAAGTGCGTTAACGACGACAGCCATTGCTGCTACAGTTTCGATTGCCGTTGTGATGCTCGGTATGATGGCAGATGCGCTAATTGGAGCGTATTGGACATATTCCCCTTATAAATTAGCGACATATGGTTTACAGTACGTAGAAGCAGGTACTATGCCAGATGCACTGACACTTACATTGCTGCTTTGCGTTAGCATTAGCATCGTATGTGTCGCACTTGGTATAGCGTTTACGCACATGAATAAACAGCAAACGACCGTCTAAGTGCCACACGTTCCTTTTTTTAGCGTACAATATACGGTAACGAAAAAAGAAGGAAGGGTACATATATGACAACAAAAGCAACAACTCCTGTGTATGCGATGATGGTCGCAATTGGCGTCGCGCATTTAATTAATGATTCAATGCAGTCGGTCGTCGTTGCGATGTTTCCATTGCTTGAAACGAGCATGGGACTAACGTTTACACAGCTCGGCATTATTACGCTCGTCTTGAATGTGCTCGCATCGCTGCTGCAGCCTGTCGTGGGCTTTGTCAGTGACAAAAAGCCAATGCCATACGCATTGCCGCTCGGTATGGCGAGCTCGTTTATCGGTATTGCGCTCATCGCCTTTGCGACGGAGTATTGGATGATTTTAGTTGCAGTATGCTTTATCGGACTTGGTTCAGCAGTGTTTCACCCAGAAGGCTCGCGCGTATCGTTTATGGCAGCAGGCAATAAACGTGGACTGGCACAGTCAATTTTCCAAGTAGGCGGAAACTCTGGACAGGCGCTCGCACCGCTTATTAGCGCTTTTATTTTAGTGCCATTTGGGCAAACGGGTGCCGCATTTGTGCTCGTTTTAACGGCGATCGGCATCGTGCTGCTATCGAAAATTTCTGCATGGTATAAGCGAGAGCTTGAGAAGGAGCGTTTATCAAAAACGAAGCGGACGCTCATTTCTAGCTTGCCACCGTTGACGAAAAAGCAAGTCGGCATCGCGATTGCGCTGCTGATGCTCATTATTTTTGCCCGCTCGTTTTACGTGACGAATATGACGAGCTTTTACGTCTTTTATTTAATGGATGAGTATGCGTTAACGTTGCAGCGCAGCCAGTTACTTATTTTCATGTTTATGGCGTGCGGTGTAATCGGGACGTTTTTTGGTGGACCGTTATCAGACCGCATCGGACGAAAAAATGTCGTATTGTTATCGGTCGTTGTACCAATTCCATTTTGCCTCGCATTGCCGTTTATGCCGCTTTGGGCAGTTGTCGTATTTTTAATGATCATCGGGACGCTTATTATGATTAGCTTCTCCGTTACGGTTGTATACGCACAGGAGCTTGTACCATCTAAAATTGGGACGATGGCAGGCTTAACGGTTGGCTTCGCATTTGGGATGGGCGGCATTGGTGGTGTCGTCATTGGCGCATTGATGGATACGATTGGTATTCAGCAAACGATGGTGACCCTTTCGTTGCTAACGGTGCTCATGCTTGTGGCGGTCTTTTTACCGAAGGACAAAGCAGCAAGTGCATCGTAATACAAAAGAAAAAACGTGTCAGTAAGCAAGATCGCTGACACGTTTTTATTATTATACAAAAATAATTTTTGCTTTCGCTGGAATGTTTTGTGGGTCCGTGACAATCCCTTCAGCAATATCAAGCTCGTACATTTTTTCTTCAAATGTAAACTTGAAAATACCGTTGTCGAAGTCGGTGCCAATTTCCTTAAAGAAAATGCCTTCGATCGACGTATGTTTCGGACACGTAAAGCCGATTTTAAACAGCTCTTCGCCTTGCTTTACTAAATAAGCATGCACGCCTTTTTCATAGCGTTCAAACGGCTCATGGGTACCAGGGCGCTGCACCGAAACGATGTGGAAATCAACAAATGGCACTTCGCGTAACAACACGTTAATAAATGAACCTTTCGTAATTTCTTCCCAACGTGTTTGCGCGCTTTGCCCGACAATAATTTGTGTAATGTCATGTTTTTTCGCCACTTCGCCAATCACTTTAGGTGTAGGACGTTTTTCGTTGTCTAAAATAATAAATTCTTCAACTTGTAGCTCGTCTGCTAGCTGTCTCCAATGCTCGATGTAGCGTGATTTTTCCGCATCGAAATTATCAATCGGATTTGGATCTACAGTTAAAATATACAGTGGGCAATCGGCCATTGTCGCCATTTTATGTCCGCGACGAATTAAGCGCTCACCATTTGCCCCGTAATACACACATACTAAAATTGCTTCATCGATGCGACCTTTTGCAAATTTCATTATTTTGCACCTCTTTTTATATATTTGTGGATCGTTATAGTGACGTAATTGCGTATTTTTCATTGATGCAAAATCGTTCGCTCTGAACAGTTGTACATGTAGTGTACCGTGAATTTGTCATTTTTCCTATCCAAATGAATAGCTAGATGGAAAGTCATGCCTTTTTAGCATTTCTTTAAACTATTCACGAAAAAAATAGCGTTTTTTAGATAATTATGACGTAAAATAGTTACTCGGTGCGAATTGCATGAATTAATCGAAAATCACATGTTATACTAAATGAAGGAAATAAAAGTAGCAATTTTGATTTTAGTATAGCAATTTTGAGTAATTCCGCGCTGATTTTGTTATAAAAATAATGGCGTTGTTTGTGAAATTTTACGGTCCACGAAAGTAAAAGTCAAACAGAGAAAATCATATATGGCTACTAATTATGCCTATCAGCGTTTGGATAGTCAAGCTCCTAAAATTCATCTTTGTTGATCGGAAAAAGTTAGGAGGATGTTTATGATCATTAAATTGGCAGTGTTGTTGCCTTTTTTAGCAGCAGCGCTGATTCCGCTCGTACATAAGTTTATTAAACGCGAGCAAATTGGTTGGTTCGTATTAGCCGTACCAATCTTGTTATTTGTATTAATCAGTTCTTATATCCCTCATACTGCAAATGGGAAAACATACATGCATACGCTTGAATGGATTCCAAGTCTCTCAATTAATTTCACCACATATTTAGATGGTTTAAGTATGATCTTCGGTTTACTCATTACCGGTGTTGGTAGTTTAGTCATTTTATATTCGAATTTTTATTTATCAGCAAAAGAGTCATTGCATCATTTTTATTGCTACTTGTTGTTATTTATGGGTGCAATGCTTGGTGTTGTGTTTTCCGATAACTTACTTGTGTTATATACGTTTTGGGAATTAACGAGCGTATCATCGTTTTTATTAATCGCCTTTTGGCATCACCGTAAAGCTTCGCGTGCGGGTGCGCGTAAAGCGATGGTTATTACCGTATCGGGCGGGGTGGCGATGCTTGTCGGATTCTTAATGCTATATGCGATGACAAACACGTTTAGCATTCGTGAACTGATCGCGCAAGTTGACGTTATTCAACAGCACGAATTATTCATTCCAGCGCTTTTATGTGTACTGCTTGGTGCATTTACGAAATCGGCCCAGTTCCCATTCCACATTTGGTTACCGGATGCGATGGAAGCGCCGACGCCGGTGAGTGCATACTTACACTCAGCAACGATGGTAAAGGCTGGCATTTATTTAGTAGCACGTATGACGCCGATTTTTGTGGGAGTGCCCACGTGGTTTTGGCTCGTGACATCGATCGGGTTATTAACGCTCATTTGGGGTTCATTTAACGCGGTACGTCAAAATGATTTAAAAGCGCTGCTTGCGTATTCAACAATCAGTCAGCTCGGTTTAATTATGAGCTTGCTTGGCATCGGGTCATTAGCGTTTGCGTTCGAGTTTTCAGACGCATTAACACCGGTGTTCGCGCTTGCTGGCTTTACAGCATTGTTCCACTTAGTAAACCATTCAACGTTTAAAGGGGCACTGTTTATGATGGTCGGAATTGTCGATCATGAAGTCGGCACGCGTGATTTACGTCGTTTAGGTGGCTTGTTGCCATTTATGCCACTAACGTTTTCAATCGCGTTAATCGGTGCTTTCTCAATGGCTGGATTACCGCCATTTAACGGCTTTTTAAGTAAGGAAATGTTTTTTACAGCGGTGACGCATTTAGACAGCTTTAACGTCTTCTCATTAGGCAGTGCGGTCGTGTGGATTCCGGTTGTCGCATGGGTGGCGAGTGTGTTCACATTCGTGTATTCAATGATTCTTATTTTTAAAACGTTCTTCGGGAACTATCACCCAGAGCGCTTAGATAAAGAGCCACATGAAGCGCCATTTGGCATGCTCGTGTCGCCATTTATTTTATGTGCGCTCGTCGTGCTGATTTTCTTCTTCCCGAATGTGCTCGGGCATTACATTTTGCAGCCAGCGCTCGCAAGTGTGTATCCAAGCTTCCCGTTAGAGGACATTACACCACATATTTCGCCATGGCACGGCTTTAATACAGAACTATTTATGACGCTTGGTGTCATTGCGGTCGGTATTATTTTATATAAAACGAAGCGCTACTGGTCGTATGTGTATACGTTCCTACAGCCGCGACATTCGTTTAATGCCTTATATGAGTGGGTCATTACAACAACTGAAAACAACTCACAGCGCGTGACGAATCAATATATGAACGGTTACTTAGTGCATTACTTTACGTACATTTATATTATTTTCGTCGGCATTATTGGAAGCTATTTCGTGCTATCGGGGGCATTTACATTTGACCCGTCGAAAGATTCCAAAGTCGAAACATTTGAGCTCATGCTTGTTTGTTTAGTTGCCTGTGCAGCTGTTGCATTACTGTTTGCAAAATCGCGCTTATCATCGGTGCTCATTAACGGCTTAATCGGCTACTGCGTTGGTTTCTTCTTTATTATTTTCCGCGCACCGGATTTAGCGTTAACGCAGCTCGTTGTCGAATCGGTAACGACGGCACTATTTTTACTATCGTTTAAATATTTACCACATATTAAGCCGGAAGTGGCAAGTATGGCAACGAAATGGCGCAATGCCATCATTTCGGTGGCTGTCGGTAGTTTAGTAACGTTGATCGGCTTAACGGTTGTTAACTACGACAAGTTTGAACCGATTTCAACATACTTTGAAGATTCGTACGAGCTAGCCGGTGGTAAAAACATCGTCAATGCGATTTTAGGCGATTTCCGTGCATTCGATACAATGCTGGAAGTTGTCGTGTTATTCATTGCTGGTTTAGGTGTATACACACTCATTAAGCTACGCAATCGAAAGGAGGCAGCGGACATTGAAAATAAATGATGTCATTTTACGCACCGTCGTAAAAAGCGTTGTCTTCATCGTTTTAACGCTCGGGATTTATTTGTTTTTTGCAGGACATAACGCTCCTGGTGGCGGCTTCATTGGCGGGCTCGTTCTCGCTTCTGCGGTCGTGCTCATGTATTTAGCGTACGATATTGAAACGGTGCAAAAGACGATGCCGTTTGATTTTAAAAAAGTAGCCGCATTTGGCGTGCTGCTCGCAACCGGTACAGCGATTGGCTCTGTATTGTTTGATGTGCCATTTTTATCGCATACCGATGCGTACTACACGTTACCGCTACTTGGTAAAACGCATTTAACGACCGTAACGATTTTTGAAGCTGGTGTTGCGTTAACAGTAGTTGGTGTCGTTGTCACAATTATTTTAAGCATTAGTGAAGAGGGGGAGGAGCAATAATGGAATCCGTAATGGTCATTTTAGTCGGTATACTCGTGACGGTTGCTACGTACTTAATTCTCTCCCGCAATTTAATTCGCGTTATTTTAGGAACGGCTCTGTTGTCCCACGCGGTGCATTTACTCATCTTAACGATGGGTAGCTTAAAAAAGGGAAATGTGCCACTGCTAAGTGATTCTGATGGACCGTATACGGATGCGTTACCACAAGCGCTTATTTTAACCGCAATCGTTATTAGCTTCGCTGTGACGGCGTTCGTGCTTGTATTAACATTTAGAACGTACGGCACGAATAAGACGGACGATTTGCAGAAACTGCGAGGTAATGCAGATGAGTAATTTATTAATTGCGCCGATGATCATACCGATTATGACGGCGGTTGTTTTAGTATTTTTACGCGATAATGTGCGCGTGCAGCGCATCATTACGTTAATTACGATGGGTGGTGTGACACTCATTAGCTTATTTTTATTAGTAGAGGTGCAGCAAAACGGCATTATGCGCCTTGATTTTAGCGGCTGGCTGCCACCGTTTGGCATTTTGTTTGTCGGAGATCAGCTAGCGTTACTGCTCGTAACGGTCGCATCAATTGTGACGGCAGCATGTTGTATTTACGCTTTTTCCACAATTGGAGAAGCGCATGAAAAAATGTTCTTTTACTCGTTTGTGCTCATGCTCATTGCAGGCGTAAACGGCTCGTTTTTAACGGGGGACATTTTTAACTTGTTCGTTTGCTTTGAAGTGATGCTGCTGGCGTCATACGTATTGGTGGCGCTTGGCGGTGGAAAACGTCAGCTGCGTGAGTCGTTGAAATACGTGCTTATTAACGTTGTGGCATCATGGATGTTTTTAGTAGCGCTTGCGTATTTATACGGAGCGATTGGCACGTTGAACATGGCACATATTTCATCGCGTGTGATGGAAGCAGGGCAAGATCCGGTGTTAACGACCATTTCACTCGTGTTTTTAATCGTCTTTAGTTTAAAAGCGGGCTTGCTATTATTTTTCTGGTTACCAGGTTCATACAGTGTACCACCGACATCTGTTGCTGCATTGTTTGCGGCGCTGTTAACGAAGGTTGGTATGTATGCGTTAATTCGTACATTTACGCTGATGTTCCCATTACAGCAGGATATTACGCATACGATATTGGCAGTGATGGCAGTGTTGACGCTAATAGCCGGTATGGCAGGCGCGATGGGTGGGCGCGACATTAAAACGATTGCGACGTATAACGTCATTATCGGTGTCGGCTTCATTATGCTCGGAGTAGCCATTGCGAACGAGCAAGCGATGATGGGTGTTGTGTATTATTTAATGCATGATATGGTCGCAAAAGCGCTATTGTTTTTATGCATCGGCATGATGATGTATTTAACGGGCGAAACAGTTGTGAAAAATATGTCTGGTTTAATTCGTAATTATCCATTATTTGGATGGTTGTACTTTTTAGGGCTATGTGCGCTTGTTGGGATTCCACCGCTTAGTGGCTTCGTCGGCAAAGTGTTAATTGGTCAAGGTGCCATTACAGGAGGCCATTACGTATTATTAGCAATTGGCTTCGCATCAAGTGTCGTTGTGTTGTACTCATTGTTACGCATTTTCTTAGCTTCGTTTTTTGGCGAAACGATTATTGTACTAGAAGACGAAGTGCCAATTCGTAAAGGGATGATGGGCTCGCTGCTTGTGTTAGCTGCGTGTGTGATCTTTTTAGGGCTAGGCGCCAACTATATGATGCCGTTTGTGGAAGCAGCGGCTGCGGTTCTTGTGGACCCATCGATTTACATTGATGCGGTATTGCCACAAGGAAACGATTAACGAGGTGAGCGCATGGTACAATTTATTTTAAATTTATTCATTGCCCTTTTATGGGTGCTATTAAAAGATGAGGACTTCTTTAGTGTTCAAACGTTCATTGCAGGTTATTTAGTCGGCATTGTCATTTTATATATAATGCATCGCTTTTACGGCACGCGCTTTTATTTGCGACGCATTTGGTGTGTCATTTCGCTTTTACGGCTGTTTATTACGGAGCTGTTATCATCGAGTGTATCCGTTATGCGCCAAGTCGTAACACCGAAATTAAACATTAAACCTGGCATTTTCACATACGAGACGCGCTTAAAAGGTGATTGGGAAATTACAGCACTCGCGCTATTGTTAACGTTAACACCAGGCTCAGTCGTGATGGAAGTGTCGGAGGAAGGGAATGTATTTTACATTCACGCAATGGATATGGAAGAGACGAAAGAGCAAGTTATTCGTTCGATTGGACGCTTTGAACGAGCGATTATGGAGGTGACGCGCTAATGATTGAAAAAGTATTACTGCTTGCATTAACGCTCTTTACAGTTGCAATTGCGCTGTCACTATATCGTTTAATTAAAGGGCCATCGATGCCAGACCGTGCGATTGCGTTAGACACGGTCGGCGTTAATTTAGTATCTGCAATTGCGATCGTGTCGGTATTTTTAAGCACGAAAGCATTTTTAGATGCCATTTTAATTTTAGGTATTTTATCGTTTATCGGGACGATTTCCTTCTCGAAATATATCGAAAGGGGTGTCCTAATTGAGCGTAAACGAAATGATTGAGTGGATAGCAGTCGGCATGATTTTGCTTGCTTCCATCGTTGCGGTATTAAGTGCAGTTGGGATGATTCGTTTACCAGATGTGTATACGCGTTCACACGCAGCAACGAAAAGTGCTACGTTATCGGTATTAATGTGCTTGCTTGGCGCATTTATTCATTTTTGGTTAACGGATGGGTATATTAGTATTCGCTTATTACTAGGAATCATCTTTGTATTCATTACAGCCCCTGTTGCTGGCCATTTAGTGTGTCGTGCGGCGTATCGTTCACGTGTACCACTCGCTGAACAATCGGAGGAAGATGAATTGCGAGAAGTATTGTTTAGTGATGAAGTGGAGCACTTAAAGCGCGAAGAAGTAGAGCGCATGCATAACATTAAATCGTAAACTGTGAATAACTTTGTGGAAAACGTGCGGTCGAGCAATCGGCAGCACGTTTTTTCTGTGGATAACGAAAAAAGCTGTGCATAATGTGGATATGTTTGTGGATAGCAATCAAAATGTTAAAAATCGGCGCGTGCAACATTGTGGATAACTTGCTCGTCACAAAATTGTAATGCACTTGATACCGGATTGTACTTGCGAGCGGGCAGTGAAATGCATATGATTAAGTACATTACGAAACATATTGAACAGAAAAGAGCGGTTCACAGTGAAAAAAATAGCGTGGCTCGTTATCATTTTCATTGTTGGGTACGTATTTTTACACATCAACAATGAATGGCTTATAACGACAGAACATACGTATGAAACAGAGCAGTTGCCAGCAAGCTTTGATGGCTTCCGCATTGTACAAGTATCCGATTTACATGATGCACAGTTTGGGGACAAGCAACAGCGATTGATTGAAAAAGTACAGCAACAACAGCCCGATGTTATTTTCTTAACGGGTGATTTAATTGATAGCAATCGCTACAATTTAGAGCAAAGCTTGCAGGCTGTACGCGCATTTGTTGACATTGCACCGACGTATTACGTGCTCGGAAATCATGAAGTTGCGACGAACTTAGTCGATGACATTTACGCGGCATTTGAGGAAGTCGGTGTGAAAACGTTAAAAAACGAAGCGGTATCATTTGAACGAAACGGTGAAACGATTTCAATTGCAGGTATTGAAGATCCGCTAATGAACGTGCCAACAGAACATATGCTAGAGCAAGCGTTAGCGAACGTACCACAAGATCGCTTCACGATGTTGTTAGCGCACCGACCTGAAATGATTGAAGCATACGGGGACACTTCGGTAAATGTTGTGTTCTCAGGACATGCGCATGGTGGACAAATTCGCATTCCGTTTGTCGGTGGGCTCGTTGCACCAGGGCAAGGTTATTTCCCAAAATATACGAGCGGACGTTACGATGACAATGAAACGACGATGTATTTAAGCCGCGGCCTAGGCAATAGTACGGTGCCGTATCGCATTTTCAATTTACCGGAGATTTTAGTCGTGGAGCTAAAAAAGAAATAATATAAAGAGAGCGTGGAACAGACGTAATTTTTGATTGTTCAGCGGAGGAAGTTCATTGTAAACATGTGAGGACATCGCGTGTAAAGCGGCGACGCCTATGGGAAAAGAACGTGTCGAGAGACTTGCCATAGCACCGCGATGCACGAAACATCGTGTGGCATCGCCGTTATGACAAATATGCGCCTCCGTTTCTGAAAGCATTGCGTCCGCGAAACGAAGCGTTGTCAAAGAGTCAAAAAGCGTGATCGGAAATATGACAGTTTCCGATCACGCTTTATTATGTTTCAGACCTTTTTCGTATGGTTGTAAATTTTAAAAAAATTTTTTTCTCGCTTCGCTCGAAAACTATATTGTTTGCATGCGTAATACAACGTCCTCAGCGCTTACTAACGGCTCGCCCCCACCTTGTACAAATTGGTCGTTGCCGCCGCCTTTTCCGTTTAATAATGGTAAAACAGCTGCTGAAATATCTTTCATACTGCGCGTTACATTTGCACCGCGTGCGGCAACAAACTGAATTTTCCCGTCCACATGCGAGGCTAAAAATACTTGCACATCATCGTTTTCGGCAACAACTGTACGCGCAATCTTTTGCAGTTGCTGCATGCTAAAGCCATCAAACGCTTTTGCTGCAATCGTTTGTGCTGCAAGCTCCGCAGCAATCGTCGTTAACTGTGCATCAAGCAATTGTTGTAACTGCTTTTCCGTCTGCTTTGCTGTCGTCATTACTTTTTGCAATGCATCTGCCGCTTCCTCTTCAGGTACGCTTAATTGACGTGCCACGTTTGTTAATACATCTTTACGCATCGCAAGCTCTTGCAATACGCGCGCGCCGCAAACGAAATGAATGCGACTTTGCTTTTTCATTTTTTCCACGTGTAAAATTTTAATGAGCTGTACTTGGCCAGTTGAAGATGGATGCGTACCACCACAGCCGTTATAATCAAATTCAGGGATGATGACTAAGCGAATATCGCCTTCGACCGCGATTTCTTTGCGCAAGTTGTATGTTTGTAAATCGTCAGCTGTTACCCATTTCGTTTCAATTGGACGGTTTTGTAAAATGATGTCGTTTGCACGTGCTTCTGCTTGCGCTAACTGCTCGTCCGTAATCGTTTGTGTATCAAGGTCGATCGTTACCGTTTGAGCCCCTAAATGGAAGCTCGTTGTCGGTATGTTAAACAGCTCGACAAAAGCAGCTGTTAAAATGTGCTGTCCAGCGTGCTGCTGCATGAAATCAAAGCGGCGCTGCCAGTCGATTGTTCCGTGCACGTCGCCCGTTACAGGCGCACTGACATAATGGCGAATGTCATCGCCTACTTTTTCCACGTCGATGACATCGACATCATTTAACGTGCCGATATCGTGTGGTTGTCCACCCCCAGTTGGGTAAAATGCAGTATTTGATAACACGACGTAATGACGCCCGTTTTCTTCACCTGAAGCGATTACGGTTGCATCGAACTGCTGTATGTAAGCATCTGTGTAATAAAGTAGCTGTTTCATGAAAAATCCTCCAAATCATTATTGTACGTTTAGTATAACGCAAATAGTTGACCGTGCGCTGTTTTGCGTTATGATTAAGGAAAGACAACGAAGGAGCTTTTCACATGGACATTACACAATTTTCAGTAGAAGAAATTAAAGACCCAACAAATATTATTGAAGGTAAGCGCTATGAGTTTTTAATCGATGTTGAGATCGATGAAGAAGATGAACTATACTGCGAGCAAGGCATTGAAATTCGCGCAATCATCGGTGAGTTAAATGGTGAATACAGCTTAAAAAATTATTTCTTAATCGATAAAGCAGACCAAAGCTACTTAGACTTCGCATTAGAAGAAGACGAAGAGGCGGACATTTTAGCATTTTGCCAACAGGAATTAACACGTCCAGCACCGGAGTCATTTGAATAATTGTTTATAGACAGCCGTTCGCAAACGTTTTGCGAGCGGCTTTTTTCATTGTGATGCAAACAGTTTACTTTTGGCTCTTCACCATAACATGGGGTTGCTTTTCACGTCGAGGCAGGCTTTCCGCGGGCGTGGCGTTAGCCGGTGGTAAAAAGCTCACCATCCACGGGATAACCCACAATGGAGCCAGCCTTCATCATCAAATCACCCTGATACAGGGGAGCAAGAGAACCAGCCTTTACAGCCTTTCAACAGGCATCCACCAGCACACCGGCCTTGTCGTTTA
>JAHAYH010000035.1 GCA_018384745.1 Caryophanon sp.
TCACGCTTTTCCCGCTGGAGTCCGCCTCTTGTTCCAAGCAACATGTAGGTTCAGGTGTCAACCCCAGCTTTCGGTGATGAACCTTTTTTATGCTTTTTTAACAGCATCTGTCTATTAGGCATGTTCTGTAAAATAGGAGAAGTAGCGTAACGCTTCTTCCCCTATCCATACTATACGATATTGTATACGTCGATGCTACGATTAGGCTTTGTTTGAGCTGCCGAACTCGCGCATTTTACCGATTACAGTAGCTTTAATTGCTTCGCGTGCTGGCCCTAAGTATTTACGTGGGTCATATGTTTTTGAATCGTTTTCTAAAAACTCGCGAATGACTTTTGTTGCTGCAATTTGGTTTTCTGTGTTTACGTTAATTTTCGCAGTACCTAATGAAATTGAGCGTTGGATATCTTTTGTTGGGATTCCTGTACCGCCGTGTAACACTAATGGTAAGTCTGCTAAGTTTGAGATTTCTTCCATCTCTTTAAAGCCTAAGTTTGGTTCACCTTTGTAAGGACCGTGAACTGAACCTAATGCTGGTGCTAAGCAGTCGATGCCAGTTGCATCTACTAATGCTTTACATTCTTGTGGATCTGCGTAAATGATACCGCCGATTACGCCATCTTCTTCGCCACCTACAGTACCAAGCTCTGCTTCTACTGATACGTTGCGTGCGTGTGCGTATTCAACAACTTTTTTCGTCGTTTCGACGTTTTCTTCAAATGGGTGATGTGAAGCGTCAATCATAACAGATGTGAAACCTGCGTCGATTGCTTCTTTACATTTATCGAAGCTTGAACCATGGTCTAAGTGAATTGCAACCGGTACAGTCGTGCCATAGCTTTCCATTAATCCTTTTACGATGTGAACAACCGATACGAAACCGCCCATATATTTGGCAGCGCCTTCAGATACACCTAAAATAACTGGTGATTTTTCTTCTTCTGCAGCTTGTAAAATCGCTTGCGTCCACTCTAAGTTATTAATGTTGAATTGACCAACAGCGTACTTACCTTCCTTTGCAGTAATTAACATTTCCTTCATTGAAACTAATGCCATGATGTTAAGACTCCTTCCCGAAAATACGGACATTTTTAGTAATCTATACCTTTATTATCATATCAAAAATATAGCTATCTCGCTACCGTCTACCTAGACTTCCTTTTGCAAAATTTTCCGCAGTACATCGCGCACTTCTAAAATGCTAAACGGTTTTGTAAAGTAGTGCGTAACACCTAAGTTACTCGCTTGCTCTATTAATTCTTTTTCACCGTATGCGGTCATCATCATTACCGGTAACGTCGGCTGTAACTGTTTCAACGCCACTAATACTTCGAGCCCTGACATCCCTGGCATGCGCATATCGAGCAGTGCACACGAAAATGTGTGCTCCTTCGCAAATAGCAATGCTTCTTCCCCGTTCGCTGCAGCTGTCGTACTGTACCCTTCCTTTTTTAAAAACTCCTGCAACAATAATCGAATGCCTTTTTCATCATCTACAACTAAAATACTGTTCATTGCTTCCTTTTACATCCCTGTCGTCGTATATTTTCAAACTATTTTTATTAGTACGGACTATTTTAATCGACAATCAATGAATTGGAAAGTGTTTTCGTATTGCTCTATAATGTGTGTCGAGGTGTTGAAAACATGTTTAAAATGCTAACGACCCAATTGACAGGGTTATATCAACGAGTTTTACAAACAGAAGAAGACAATATTGAAGATGCAGCGCGCTTACTTGCTCAAGCTGCAATCGGTGAAGGAAATGTTTATTTTGCGTGCTACGGTGAGTTACAAGCAGTGGAGGATAACGCATTTTTAAGCGCAGCGCCGTTTACAAAGCTTGCGCGCTACACGGATGATGTTGAATTAACAGATGCTGACCGCGTCTGCATTTTCACGCCAACTGCGGATCATCCTGAAGCGATTGCACTAGCTGAGTACTGCAACGACAACTTCATTCCGTTTGCCGTTGTCGCAAGTGAAAAAGCATCGGACGATAACGTATTAAGTGATTTTGCGTATGTGTATATTTCACTGAAGGTTCGCGGTGGTTTATTACCGCACCCAACCGATTTATCAAAGCGCGTTGTCATGCCGCATTTATTAGCTGCGCTGTTCGTCTATGAGGCAATGAAGCTCTCGTATGATGAAATGGTCGATGGTGACGATGATTTTGGTGAGGACAACACGCCAAAAGACGATGCACCTGCTTCACCGTTTGCGTAATACAAACAAGCCCATTCGGAGTCATTTCGAATGGGCTATGTAGCGGTAAATCAGTTGATGCATCGTATACTTTTTATACATAAAGAAGCTCCTTTTGATGATTTTGTTGTAGTGACGTACTTTTATCAAAAGTGCTTCTTTTTTTCATGCATTTATTGCAGCCATGAGTTGGACGTCGGAGGGCGCGACTTCTGCGGGAACAGAGCGAGCGGAAAATTCAGATGGAGCCGCGACCGCGAAAAGCGTCGACCGAAACGGAGCCAACTCGCCGACCTATGTATCTATAAAACAAAGCCTCGGCGAATGCATCATTCACCGAGGCTTTACTCTATTTAAAGGCGAGACCTTTTTTCGCTATTATTTACGGTTGTTGAACGCTGCGCCTACGAACTCACGGAATAGTGGTTGTGGACGGTTCGGACGAGAGATTAATTCTGGGTGGAATTGACCTGCTACGAAGAACTTGTGCTCTGGTAACTCGATAATTTCCACTAACTTGTTGTCAGGAGATACACCTGAGAATACTAAGCCAGCTGCTTCCATCGCTTCACGGAATTCGTTGTTGAACTCGTAACGGTGACGGTGACGCTCGTATACTAACTCTTCGCCGTTATAAGCTGCGCGTGCGACTGAACCTTCTTTTAATTTACATGGGTATAAACCAAGACGTAATGTACCACCTAAATCAACATCTTCAGATTGATCTGGTAAGAAGTTGATAATTGGGTATTTCGTGTCTTTGTCTAATTCTGTAGAGTGTGCACCGTCTAACTTTAAGACGTTGCGTGCAAATTCTACTGCTGCCATTTGCATCCCTAAGCAAATACCGAAGAATGGTACGTTGTTTTCACGTGCATAACGCGTTGCTTCGATCTTCCCTTCAACACCGCGATCGCCGAAGCCACCAGGTACTAAAATACCGTCTGCGTTGCCAAGTAATTCAGCTGCGTTTTCAGCCGTTACATGCTCTGCGTTTACCCAGTTGATTTCGATGTCTGAGTTGTACACGTAACCTGCATGTTTTAACGCTTCAACAACTGAAATGTACGCATCTTGTAACTCTACGTATTTACCAACTAATGCGATGCGTGTTTTGTTTTCTAAGTTTTTCACTTTGTGTACTAACTCTGTCCACTCTGTCATGTCTGCTTTTGGTGCATCGATGCCGAAGTGCTCTAATACGATATCGTCAAAGCCTTGTGCATGTAAGTTCAGTGGTACTTCATATAAGTGCTCTGCATCACGAGATTCTACGATATCTTGTGGGCGTACGTCACAGAATAACGCGATCTTATCTTTCATATCTTGTGGTACAGGTTGCTCTGTACGTAATACGATGATGTTTGGTTGAATCCCTAATGAACGTAACTCTTTTACAGAGTGTTGTGTCGGTTTTGTTTTCATTTCGCCCGCTGCTTTAATGTAAGGCATTAACGTACAGTGAACGTACATCACGTTGTTGTGCCCTAGGTTTGTGCGCATTTGACGAATTGCTTCTAAAAATGAAAGTGATTCGAAGTCACCTACTGTACCACCGATTTCCGTGATGACAACATCCGCAGATGTTTCACGACCAGCGCGTTGAATGCGGTCTTTAATTTCGTTCGTTACGTGTGGAATGACTTGTACAGTACCACCGTTATAGTCGCCGCGACGCTCTTTGTTTAATACAGATTGGTACACTTTACCAGACGTTACTGTTGAGTGCTTCCCAAGGTTAATGTCGATGAAACGCTCGTAGTGACCTAAGTCTAAGTCTGCCTCTGCGCCGTCATCTGTTACGAAGACTTCACCGTGTTGGTACGGGCTCATTGTACCTGGATCGATGTTTAAGTACGGGTCAAATTTTTGAATTGTTACTTCTAAACCTCGGTTTTTTAATAAACGGCCAAGTGAAGCAGCTACGATTCCTTTACCAAGTGACGATACAACGCCGCCTGTTACGAAAATATATTTTGTCATGAAAAAAATCCTCCTTATAAATGAAAATATCCAATTACGGCCGATTGCTCCTAAAAAACAATAAAAGCTATGAGACGAAACATCTCGAAGCTTCTTCAACCTGCATTATCCACCTTGTTAAAATGCTGATTTCATGCGCATTACGCGGCATAAAAAAATAAAAAACGCTCCTCCCGCAATAAACATTGCAGGGGGAGCGTATTGTATATACGGTCAATCTCCTTTTTTAAGGAGCCCAAGCAACATACTATACGCTATACAAAAAGAAGTCAAGAATTTTTACACGAAATACAATAAGTCTGACATGTGTGAACAAACGTGCAAAAAAGAAAAATCACGTTAAGAATAACTCCTTAACGCGATCTTCGTATGTGGCAACTTATTTTAAATCGTCTTCGATTTCTAAGTCGTCTTCTTCAAGTTCTTCTTCAAGCTCGAATTCTTCGTCTTCGATTTCGATTTCCTCTTCGATATCGTCTTCTAAATCATCTTCGTCGATATCTTCTAAGTCATCTTCATCAACAACAGCGTCGAAGTCTATTACATCATCTGCATCGTCGTCTTCATCTTCGTCTTCGTCTTCGTCTACGAACTCTTCGTAGTCTTCCTCGAATACTAAGTCCTCTTCGTCCACTTCGATTTCTTCTAAGTCATCTTCTGCAACAACTTTTGCTTTCTTCTTACGTGTTTTTACAGTCGGTGCTGTTTCTTCCTCAATTTGTTCTACTTTGTACCACTCGCGTAGACCCCATTGATTTTCTTGATTTAATAAGAAACGACCATCAATGTTCATGTCTGTGTAGAACTGTAAAAGTTGCTCCTGCATATATTCATCAGAAGCGCCATTTAATTGTTGAAGGCTCTTTAATAATTCATCAAATGTGATTGTTGATTTTTTATCATCTAAAATTGCATAAGTTAAGTCGATTAACGATTCTTCTGCAAGTTGCTCTGTTGTCATTTCACGAAAGTTCACTCCGTGCACGCCCTTTCTATATTACATTACCTACTACGTTATAACGCATAATATTCATTATATACATATATACTATATGTACGCTAGCGTCATTTACTCTTTTTTAAAGAGATTGCTTGTTTCGCACCTAAATAAAATAAATAGGCAGCTAATGTTAATAATGGAATGGCACCGAGTTGACGATTGTACATGAAAAAAGTAGCGACTAAGCATGCGATAATAATGATATATGGTATATATTTTCCCATCGTTTGCAAATCCCTTCATGCGATTGTCTCGTTGTCATTGTAGCGAATGCTACCTTTTTATTCCACTATTTCGACTATTTTTTGTTAGTGCTCATTATTGCCACATCATTATTATATGCGCGAACAGAAAAGATTGCCTAGTAATATACATTACTAGACAATCTTCTTGAAAACAACCTTTGTTTACGTTAGCACATCATGCACAAAATTGCACATCTTTTTTTACATCATGTTCAATTTATCGGCACTTATTATGTCGTACGTTTACACGTGATGCACATGTAGTTCGTGCACACCAACAAGTTGTTACATGTTACGACGATATTGACCGCCTACTTCATATAGCGCGTTCGTAATTTGTCCTAAGCTCGCTACACGCACCGTATCCATTAGCTCTTCAAATAAGTTGCCACCTGTTTTTGCGACTTCTTTTAGACGCGCTAACGCCGCTTCAGCCTCGTCTGCATGCGACCCTTGGAATTTACGTAAATTCGTAATTTGCAGCGTTTTCTCATCGTTTGATGCACGTGCAATTTCCATTGAGTCAATGCTTTCCTCACCTGCTGCATTTGGATTTAAGTACGTATTAACACCGATGATTGGTAGCTCACCTGAATGTTTCAGCGTTTCATAGTACATTGATTCCTCTTGGATTTTTCCGCGTTGATATTGCGTTTCCATCGCGCCAAGTACGCCGCCACGATCGTTAATACGATCAAACTCTTGCAGCACCGCTTCTTCAACTAAATCCGTTAACTGCTCGACGATGAATGAACCTTGAATTGGGTTTTCATTTTTCGATAAGCCGTTTTCTTTCGTAATGATCATTTGAATGGCCATTGCGCGACGTACAGATTCCTCTGTCGGCGTTGTAATCGCTTCATCATATGCGTTTGTATGCAGCGAGTTACAGTTGTCTTGCAGCGCCAGTAACGCCTGCAACGTCGTACGAATATCGTTAAAGTCAATCTCTTGTGCGTGTAAGCTACGCCCTGACGTTTGTACGTGGTATTTCAGCTTCTGTGAACGCTCGTTTGCGCCGTACTTCTCACGCATAACAATTGCCCAAATACGACGTGCAACGCGACCAATTACCGTATACTCTGGGTCTAAGCCGTTTGAGAAGAAGAACGATAAGTTTGGTGCGAAATCATCAATGTGCATGCCGCGGCTTAAATAGTACTCCACGTACGTGAAGCCGTTTGATAACGTGAACGCTAATTGCGAAATTGGGTTTGCCCCTGCTTCTGCAATGTGGTAACCAGAAATCGATACCGAGTAGTAGTTGCGTACTTTATGGTCGATGAAGTATTGCTGAATATCACCCATTAAGCGAAGCGCAAATTCCGTTGAGAAAATACACGTATTTTGCCCTTGGTCTTCTTTTAAAATATCCGCTTGTACCGTACCGCGCACCACTTGTAACGTTTGCTCGCGCGTTTCTGTGAACTCCTCTACCGTTAAGACGCGACCAAGCTGCTCTTCGCGAATTTTCACCTGCTGATCAATCGCTGTGTTCATAAACATCGCTAAAATAATCGGTGCTGGGCCGTTAATCGTCATCGATACAGATGTTGACGGTGCACATAAGTCAAAGCCAGCATACAGCTTTTTCATGTCATCTAACGTACAAACGTTAACACCAGACTCACCGATTTTACCGTAAATGTCCGGGCGCTCATTCGGATCTTCCCCGTACAATGTCACCGAGTCAAACGCTGTTGATAAACGCTTTGCATCATCATCTTTTGATAAATAGTGGAAGCGCTTATTCGTACGCTCTGGTGTCCCTTCACCTGCGAATTGACGCTTCGGATCTTCCCCTTCACGCTTGAACGGGAATACGCCTGCTGTGTACGGGAATGAACCTGGTACGTTTTCTTTATACACCCAGCGTAAAATTTCACCGTAGTCTTTAAAGTCTGGTAGCGCCACTTTTGGAATCGATAACCCTGATAATGACTTTGTCGTTAAAATCGTGCGAATTTCTTTATCGCGCACTTTTGTCACAAGCTCATCACCGCTGTAGCTTTCCTTCAACGTTTGCCAGTTTGCTAAAATGCGTTTTGATTCCGCTGTTAATTCATCTTGAATGCCACGAATAAGGCTTTCAAGCGATTGAATGAGCGCATCTTCTGGCGACTGCTTCTTCACTTCTTCAAGCGCACCTTCCAATTGGAATAAGCGACGTGCAAAGTCGACTTGTTGCTGCGAATGCTTATGATAGCCACGCACCGCGTCCGTAATTTCACGTAAGTAGTAACGACGATCATTTGGAATGATGACGTTTTGCTTTTGCGTTTTGGCTGTTAACGCATACGACGTTTCCCAGTCGTAGCCAAGCTTGTCGTTAATCGTTTTAACAATCGCCGCAAACAACGCATTCGTGCCTTTATCGTTAAACTGGCTCGCGATCGTTCCATATACCGGCATATCTTCTAACTTCGCATCCCATAACTCGCGAGAACGTTGGTATTGCTTACGCACTTGCTGCAGCGCATCTTCAGAGCCTTTACGTTCAAACTTGTTAATAACAATTAAGTCCGCAAAGTCAATCATGTCGATTTTTTCAAGCTGCGTCGGTGCGCCGAATTCGCTCGTCATTACGTACATCGATAGGTCTGTGTACTTCGTAATTTCCGCGTCACCTTGACCAATCCCGCTCGTTTCAACAACGATTAAATCGTAGCCAACTGCTTTCACAACGTCTAACACATCGCCAATTGATGCAGAAAGCTCTGTGCGTGAGCCGCGTGTCGCTAAGCTGCGCATGTAGACGCGGTTGTTGAAAATTGCATTCATGCGGATGCGGTCACCAAGCAGTGCCCCACCTGTTTTTTGCTTCGTTGGGTCCACTGAAATGATCGCGATTTTTTTGTCTGGGAACTCATGTAAGAAACGGCGAATGACTTCATCTGTTAATGATGATTTCCCTGCACCACCTGTTCCGGTAATGCCAAGTACTGGTGTACCTTTTGAACGTTTACGCGCCTCTTCAATTAACGCCTTTGATTCATCATCTGGGTTAATTTCAGCAGCTGTAATTAAATTCGCTAAAATTTCTGGTGTTTCAGTCGTCACCGCGTCAAGCTTCGCTAAGTAGTCGCCTTTTAACGTGGAGAAGTCTGCCCCTTCTAGCTTTTTGTTGATCATACCTTGAAGGCCAAGCTTGCGGCCATCTTCTGGCGAGAAAATACCGGCAATGCCGTACTCATGTAGCTCTTTAATTTCACGTGGTAAAATAACGCCACCACCGCCGCCATAAATTTTAATATGGCCTGCACCGCGCTCGTTTAATAAATCATACATGTACTTAAAGTATTCCATATGACCGCCTTGATACGATGATAATGCAATACCTTGTGCGTCTTCTTGAATTGCCGCGTTGACAACTTCCTCTACAGAACGGTTATGTCCTAAGTGAATAACTTCTGCACCGCTAGACTGCAAAATACGACGCATAATATTAACAGATGCATCGTGACCATCGAATAAACTTGAAGCTGTTACGAATCGAACTGGATGTGCTGCTTTGTATACTTCTACTACTGACATACATCAAAACCCCTTTGTTTAAATATGAAAGTTTAGTTGCTTGTTCTCATTTCCTTTGCACGTATAAAGAGAGAAAAAAGGGCCGCTCCCCAACGACCCTTCTTCTATTATGAAAACCCCTTTAGTCCGTGTAAAAATAGTTCTGTCTGTGCTTCAATAAAAGCATCAATTTTATAATCTTTTTTATACGCCCAGTTACGGAACGCCCACGCTTGTCCTTGGACAACGATCTGGTTTGCCGCAACGAGAATATAATGCTCTTTCAACGATAGCTCGCCCGATGCAACGCAGCTACGTAGCAGCTCCGCAAACATCGACACCATTTCGTATTCTTTATCTAAAATGTATGCGCGCGTATTTTTTGGCAACGATTTTGTTTCTTGATACATAATCGTAAACTCAATATGCATGCGATGAATTAAATAATAATACTCATAGATCGCACGACGAAGGGTGTCGAGAGTCCCTTCCTCCTGCTGATACGGTGTAAGCTTCAGCGTCACTTCGTTGAAAATGCGGTCACATACTAAATACAGAACGTCTTCCTTTGTGCGGATGTATTCGTACAGCGTG
>JAHAYH010000041.1 GCA_018384745.1 Caryophanon sp.
GTAACTACTCAGGTAGGTTTGTCGTACTCCCCCATGCACAACTTCCCTCGTTGCAACCAACGAGAGTAAATCGTTCTTTTACAAAATATGAAGCTGTTTATAATGTCAGCATGCTCGGTTTGAGCTGTGCTATTAATTGCAACTCACGGAACGGAGAAAGATCTTGCTTTTTGGCAGTATCAATGACGGAGTGTATTACTGCATACGCTTCGGCTCCAAGGAACGTACGGAAAAGTCCTGCGACTTTCTGCTTCGTCTTTGCCGGTCTAACTGCCCGTTCACTTGCATTATTGTCATATGGGACATCAGGGTTGTCAAGGAAAGTGAAGATATAGTCCTTTTTACCAGACAATCCCTTCTGCATACCAGTAAACTCCTTGTCATCAGTTCCAAGAGGTCCGTCAAGTAGTTCGTCCAGTCGTTTTTTCAACCCTTCACGGTCTATTTCGTCCCATGCTTTTTCTCTGCGTTGCTTCATTGCGTCTGTTATGAGATTGAGCATGTCCTTGGGCCATTGGTTTTCAGGTTGCAACTCTGTCAGATAAACGAGATTACGCTGGAGATGTACGAGGCAAATCTGGTGGGTCTTGACATTCATGCTGAAGTAAGCTCCGTGCCTGTCCGTTACAAGTACTGTATCTGGGAGTCCCTTGTCAAATGTATCCTCTATTGCTTTGTGACCACGTTTTGCATGTGCTTTGAAAAAAGACGCAGTCTCTGTCTGCCATACCCACAGCCAATGCAAGACTCCAGCAATGTCTATACCCGTCTCATCTGCCCCAGCTACTGGAGACTTGCCTATCTTTGACTTGATTCTCTCGTAAAGTGCTCTTGCCCGCTTGGTCATCCTTTGCACTATATTGTTGATCGTACCCTCACTCATGTCTATATGGAACATATCATTCATGAGCCTTTTGATACGCTGGTATGATACAGCGTGCTCTTCACAAAGATATACAACCAGGGCCTGTACATTCGGGCCGTAGAATACGTCTCCGTTTACACCTTCCGGAAACTCGCTGCATACAGTATGCCCACAATTAGGGCAAACCTTCTCCAATATGGAGTACTGGGTTATGACTGGAGCCGGGAAGTTTATATCTATCATCTGGCGAGTCATCTTCTGAATACCCGAAACATTTGACAAATCTTCACCGCAGTCCGGACAGTTGTCCAATGGTACCTCTACATAAAAATCAGATCTCTCTTCCCTTTGCAAAGTACTTCCCTTATGTCCTGGCTGACCTCCTGACTTCTTGCCAGATGGCTCACGCAATGACTTTGTACGCTTCCTCTCCTCGGAGGCTGCAATATCTTCCTTAGACGGAGGTGTGCTGCTGTTGTGGCTATCTTTCTTTGGTTTCTCCAATTTGTCGAGACGAGCCTTAAGTGTGCAGATTTCCGCATTCTGTTTCTTGATTTTTGCAAGATCTTGTCTGTGTTGCGACTCAAGGTATCCATTACGCTTTTTCAACTCCTTATTCTCAGTCTTTATCGGAGCCACTTCATCTTCGAGTTTTGTTAGTCTTCCAAGAATATATCGCAATGCTTCATCAGCGTCAAGAATAACGTCAGGGTGTACGTTGTTTGTACAAGAATCCTTGCGACTCTTGGCATGTATAAGGCGTTGCGCCCAACTTGGACAACTGCTTGACGATGTTGTCGGCCTGGGGCTCCTTGGCGGGCTGATGGCCGAACGCCACCGTGGCACGCGCCTCCTCATTGAGGAACGGCACGCGCAACGTG
>JAHAYH010000060.1 GCA_018384745.1 Caryophanon sp.
TTTTTATCCTTTTGGCGATGCCACCGACCTCGTAAGAGGGCGGCGTTAGGGGTGTGGTGTGACTGGTCAAGCTCCAGCTTGAAATCAGACATGCCGCAGCACTAACGACAGGTGCGAAGCACTGGCATCGCCAAAAGGCTGTTTTTTATGTTTTTGTTTCTGTGCCCCCAGCATTTATCCGCTGAACCTATATAGGGTTTCTATTATCGTGCCATACACCCACAAAACAAATGGAATTGATACAATTGTATCAATTCCACAAAAAAGTTGGGCGACTCGTGAGTGAGCCGCCCAACTTGGGTATTTTAAAAGTGATTCAGGGAATCACTCTGTGCACTGATGGATTATTTCACCAACTTGCTTGCTGATTGGCTGCCATCGCTGTAGTTAGTAACCACGATGTTCACGCCATTGAATGGAGTAGCAGATTCCATACCAGCCACGTTGTAGTACTTCACGCTACTGATAGTCTTAGTGCCGTAGATGTCGGCAACGCCAGTCACTTCAGCAGGGATAGTAATCACGCAAGAAGCAGAAGCTTGTGCATTGCGAACGCAAGTAGCGGTGATAGTCACCACGCGGTCAGTAGCAGCCTTGGTTGTTGCAGGAAGGATAGTCACAAGACCGTTAGCGTCAACTGTAGCGATTTCTACGTTGTTAGAAGTCCAGTTTACAGCAGGGTTGGTAGTTTCTTGTGGAAGAACAGTAGCCACGAGTTGGAGTTCGTTCACGCCACCAGGCATAGTGTATTCTTCGTAGTTGAGAGTGATGCTTTCTGGCTTCACTTCAGCAGTTGGGTTGAGAATCTTCACCACGCAAGTAGCCTTGAGCTCAGGTTTAGCTTCGCAGCTTGCAGTGATAGTAACTGTGCAAGGAGTTTCTTCGTTCCAAGAAGCTTGCTTGAGAGTGGTCACAAGACCGTTAGCGTCAACTTTAGCGATTTCTTCGTTAGAAGAAGTCCAAACCACGTTGGTGTTGTCGGCTTCGTCAGGAGTAACTGTAGCGGTGAGTTGTACAGTTTCGCCACCGTTGTTCAAAGTCACTTCTTCCTTGTCGAGAGTGATTGCCTCTGGCAATACCACTTGAGGAGCTACATAAGTAGCACCGCACACGCCGTATGCTTCTACGCCTTCAACAGCGAAAGTAACTACAGGTTGTGCATCTGCACTCTTGATAGTCTTGATACCGCTCTTGTGGAGTGGATTGTTGGCATCGAGAGCCACGCTACCCTTGATAGCCTTGTCGTCGCTTGGAGCAGCGATGTATGACCAGTAAATGTTGGTACCGTCGCCATTGATTTGAGCGATGTTACAGATTTCACCAGAGTCTTCAGCACCGTCCATATATACAGGAGAATCGTCGATGAGTTGGCAGTCAGCGATTGTGAGGTCGGCATTGCCTTCTACGTCGCTACCATCAGCGTTTTGGAGTTTTGAGAGAGCAATACGGTAAACACC
>JAHAYH010000066.1 GCA_018384745.1 Caryophanon sp.
CGCGCGAGCAAGTAATCGGTTACGAGCTATTATATCGCAGTGACCAAGTGCGTACACATAGCGAAGGCAATGGTGATGACGCTACGACGCAAGTTCTCGCAAATGCATTACTATCAATCGGTATTGATGAAGTAGCAAAAGGAAAATTATGTTTCGTAAACTTTACGGAAAATTTATTAATGGGACCGCTTTTAGATTATTTGACGCCTTCGACAATCGGCATTGAGGTGTTGGAAGATGTGCCGATTACAGAAGCGTTGATCAATCGCTTAGCGGTGTTAAAAGCACGTGGGTTTAAAATTTCAATGGATGATTTTATCGTGCAACAAGACGTGACGCTATATAATGAGCTGTTTAAATATATCGATTTTGTAAAGGTGGATTTTTTAACGACAACGGATGAGGAACGTGAGTATATTCAATCGTTTGTAAAAGATAACTTTAAGCATATTCGATTAATTGCAGAGCGCTTGGAGACGCGCAATCAATTTGACGTGGCATGTCGTGCGGGATACAGCATGTTCCAAGGCTTTTTCTTTGAGCAGCCGCAGCTTGTGAAATCGTATGAAATTCCGATTAATACGATGCAATATTTACAAGTGTTAACGCTGTTAAAGGATAAAGACGTGAACATTAGCGAGCTGGCAATTCAAATTGAACGGGATGTGTCGCTGTCCTTTAAGCTCATGCAGTTTATTCGTGTAAGCGACCCACGCATTCGTCGAAAAGTAAGCTCAATCAAGCAAGCTATTTTAATGCTCGGCACAACGGAGCTGCAAAAGTGGATGTACTTACTAGCGATTCGTGAAATGAAAAATATGCAGGACTCCGGCGTGTTTCAGCAGCTGATGATCGTATCGCTGTTTCGAGCGCGTGTATGTGAGCAATTAGCGCGCAAACATCATCGTAATTTCTCAGAGTACTTTTTAGTCGGCATGTTTTCATTAATTGATTCGCTGTTGCAGCGTCCGTTGCAGCAAATTTTACTGCAAATGCCATTGGAAGATTCCATTGTCGACACGTTAAGCGGTGTGGAGACAGAGTACTCGCCGTACTTAAAGTTCAGCATTGCATTAGGGAAGCTAAAATGGGAAGAAGCAGAAAAGTATTATAAGCAGCTATCGATTACAGAGGAAGATGCGCAGCAATTGTATGACGAAGCGATGTCATGGGCTGCAAGTGCAGTTCATAACTCGATGAAGTAAAAGCGTCGCCGATTCGTCGCAGCTAATGTACAAAAAGGCAGGGTGAAACCGTATCGTTTCCTCTGTCTTTTATGTTGCGTACGCGTGTGCTCCTTCACTTTGATGAAGTTCCAATGGTTCGTATGCTTTGGTATAATTTTGACGAGAAATGAAAAAGTGAGGAGTAACGAATGACAAAAGTACAATATGAATTTAAAGATACGCTGCTTGAATACGTGTACGTCATTGCGGGTGCGGCCGTTATTGCACTTGGCTTTAACTTGTTTTTATTACCAAACCAAGTCGCATCTGGTGGCGTAAGCGGAATCAGTACCATTTTAAACGGCTTGTTCGGCTGGAATGCAGGGATTGTACAATATGCGTTTAACATTCCGCTCTTTATCGCAGGGGTTGTCGTATTAGGAAAAAACTTTGGCATGAAGTCGCTTGTCGGTACGTTGACGTTACCAGCGATCGTTATTTTGACGCAAAGTTGGAATGCCGTTACGTTAAATCCACTACTTGGTGCGATCTTTGGGGGCATCGTCGTGGGCTTTGGGATTGGTCTTGTATTTAAAGGAAAAGCATCAACAGGCGGTACGGATTTATTAGCGCAAATTATTACGAAGTATACAGGGTTAACGCTTGGCACGAGCGTGTTGCTGATCGATGGGATTATCGCACTTAGCGCAGCGGTCGTTTTCGATATTGAAAAAGGGTTATATGCCATTATTGGTTTATACGTAACGACGAAGACAATCGATATTATTCAGCTCGGCTTTAGCCAATCGAAAATGGTGTATATTATTTCGGACATGGAAGATGAGCTACGCGACACGATTTATGAGCAAGTGAATCGCGGTGTGACGAAAATTCCAGCCATTGGAGGCTATACACAAAAGGAGCGCTCGATGCTGATGGTCGTTGTGTATCAAACAGAGTTCACACGTTTGAAACAAGTGATTCAAACCGTTGATCCAAAAGCGTTTGTCATCGTTTCAGATGCGTATGAAGTGCTCGGAGAAGGTTTTAAGAAAGCATAATGATGCTATAATATGTATGTAATGAATTTGTTGAGGGGGAGAAACGATGAAAAAACGTTTACTGGCGACACTTTTACTGAGCGTATCGATGCTTGCTGCGTGTGGTGGAGACGACACGGGCAATCAAAATGCGGACGGTTCAATCGATGGTGAAAAAGTGGTGAAGTCATCATGTGCAACGTGTCACGGTGGGAACTTAGAAGGTAAAGGCAATACACCTGCGTTAAATGATGTAGGCGCGCGCTTATCAGAAGCGGAAATTTTAGATGTCATTGAAAACGGTCGTAACGGCATGCCACCTGGGTTAATTAAAGGGGAAGAAGCAGAGGCCGCTGCGAAATGGCTAGCAGAACAAAAGTAATTACAACGAACGTAAAAAAGTGCGCCTCGCAATGGGCGTGCTTTTTTTGTCATTTTTACATGAATGCGTTGCAAGTGACGTGTTCATGCTAAAATAAACGTAATGAACAGTAGAAGAATAGAGGTGCGCTATGCAAGTTACAACAAGAGATGTAATGGAAGAATTTAAGTTAACGCTCGTTGGCGGAGAAGAAGGAATTGGTCGCACGATCGTGACAAGTGACATTTCACGTCCAGGGCTTGAAATGGCAGGTTACTTTACACATTACCCTGCCAATCGTGTGCAGTTGCTTGGCACGACAGAATTATCATTTTTTGAAATGCTGCCGGATCCGGTGAAAATTGAGCGAATGCGCAAGCTTTGTTCGCCGTCCACACCAGCTGTCATTATTTCGCGCGGCTTAAACGTGCCACAGCAGCTCATTGACGCGGCAAATGAGCATCAAGTGCCCGTACTATCGACGGCGATGACAACGACGCGTTTTTCCAGCCGCTTAACGAACTATTTAGAGAGTAAGCTTGCGCCAATGACCGCGGTACATGGCGTGCTTGTAGACGTGTATGGCATTGGCATTTTATTAACAGGTAAAAGTGGCGTCGGCAAAAGTGAAACAGCGTTAGAGCTTGTAAAAAAAGGACATCGTTTAGTAGCGGACGATTGCGTGGAAATTCGACAAGAAGCAGAAAACTTACTCATTGGTGATCCGCCCCCGCTACTTGAGCATTTACTGGAAATTCGCGGTGTCGGCATCATCGATATTATGACACTGTTTGGCGCGAGTGCGGTGCGTCGCAACAAGCGCATTTCACTCGTCATCGACCTTGAAATTTGGGACCCAAATAAAATGTATGACCGACTTGGGCTTGATGAACAAAAAATGAAAATTATTGATACAGAGCTTACAAAGCTTGTCATTCCGGTGCAACCTGGTCGAAACATTGCCGTTATTATTGAAGTAGCAGCGATGAACTATCGTCTAAAGCGCATGGGCGTCAATGCCGCAGAGGAGTTTTCTCGCCGCTTAGATGCTATGATTGCAGATGAAGAATTTGAAGGGTAAGAAAGGAAGGACAGCATGAATTTTTTATTAGGGCTTGATCCGATTGCGTTTACGCTCGGACCGCTAAAGGTGCGCTGGTACGGTTTATTGATCGTATCGGGGATCATTTTAGCGTATTTATTCGGGCAACGCGAAGCAATGAAACGCGGTTTGCCAGAAGATTTTCTTGCAGATTTACTCATTTGGGCAGTGCCGATTTCGATCATTTCTGCACGCATTTATTACGTGGCGATGAAGTGGGATTACTATAGCGCACATCCTGGCAGCATCATTCAAATTTGGAATGGTGGTATCGCGATTCATGGCGCGCTAATTGGTGCATTTATTACCGCGTACATTTTCTGCCGCAAACGAGGGGTTAGCTTCTTAAAAGTAGCGGACATTTTAGCACCGAGTATTTTAATCGGGCAAATTGTCGGTCGCTGGGGCAACTTTATGAACCAAGAAGCGTTTGGTGGACCGGTCTCACGTGAATTTTTAGAAAGCTTATTCATTCCAAACTGGATCATCGACAACATGTATGTAGAGCTAAACGGTGTTATGACGTATGTGCATCCGACGTTTTTATATGAATCGCTTTGGAATATTGTCGGTTTAATTATTTTAGTGCTGCTGCGCAACGCTAACTTAAAGCGCGGAGAAATTTTCTTTAGCTATTTAATTTGGTATTCAATCGGACGATTTTTCATCGAAAGCTTGCGTACAGATAGCTTATATTTAATTGGTGATTTACGCTCTGCACAAGTCGTATCAATCGTGGCGATTGTGTTTGGTGTCGGTGCGATTGTGTATCGTCGCTTCGTGAAGCCAACGACAGAGCATTATAAAGATTAAGAGGTGGACAGATGAAGGCGTTACTATTTGATTTTGATGGCACGCTCTTAAATACGAATACGCTCATTATTGAAACGTTTCGTCACGTATTTGAACAATATGCGCCGGGGAAATATACCGAGGAGCACTTTTTATCGTTTATTGGACCGTCATTACTGCAAACATTTACTGAAGAAACACCTGACTGCGCAGAGGAAATGATTGAAAAATACCGCGCATGGAATCATGAACATCACGATGAGCTTGTTGAGGAATATCCGCTCGTAAAAGAGACGCTTCAGCAACTGCATGCACGTGGCATTCGTTTAGCAATTGTGACAACGAAGCAGCGCACAACGCTCGAGCATGGCTTAGCGTTAATGGGCATCCGCGATTTGTTTGACGTGACGGTGACGTTAAATGACGTGACGCATGTGAAGCCGCACGCTGAGCCGATTCAAAAAGCGCTCGCATTGCTAGGTGTGTCAAAAGAAGACGCGCTAATGATTGGCGACAATTCACATGACATTCACGCGGGGCAAAATGCAGGTGTGAAAACAGCAGGTGTTGCATGGTCGATCAAAGGTGAGGCTTATTTACGTTCGTTAAACCCCGATTATATACTGCAATCGATGACCGATTTACTTCAGTTAATAGAGGAGTGAGCGCATGCGAAAAACAGAGCGTTATCGTATTCGTGAAGGGGCGAATGCGTTATGGCACGTGTACGATACGGTGTCGTTTTTTAAAGTGATGAAATGCTTTATTGTCATTCAGCTTGGACGCATTACGCCGTTTATGAGCTGGAAAAATTGGCTATATCGCACATTTTTACGCATGAACATTGGCGAGCGTGTGTCGCTTGCGCTAATGGTCATGCCGGATTCGATGTTTCCAGAGCGCATTACCGTTGGGGACAACTCGATTGTCGGCTTTAACACGACAATTTTAGCGCATGAGTATTTAATCGATGAATACCGTTTAGGCGACGTTGTCATTGGCAAAAATGTTATGGTTGGTGCAAATTCGACGATCTTGCCAGGTGTGACGATTGGGGATGGGGCGATCGTGTCCGCGATGACGCTCGTACATAAAGATGTCCCAGCCGGCACCATGGTCGGTGGCAACCCGATGCAAATCATCTTCACAAAAGAAGAAATGGATGCGCGGAAAGTAGCGGACGTACCTGTGTGGAAAAATGCGTAATACAAGAGCGCGGGACATAAGTGGAACTTGAATAAAAGTCCATCCAGTTTGATGCTAAATATTTGATAATTGGACGCGAAACGAAGAGCGGACTTCTAGGGGAATC
>JAHAYH010000067.1 GCA_018384745.1 Caryophanon sp.
GCCACGCCCGCGGAAAGCCTGCCTCGACGTGAAAAGCAACCCCATGTTATGATGAAGAGCCTTTTTATTTACTTTTGTACCATTTTAAGGATTGAATTCAAGCCTTAAACAGTATACAATACTTCTCTAGACATCATATCATTTTTTATTGGAGGTTTCTCTATGTGGAAAGAATTTAAAGAGTTCGCCATGAAGGGTAACGTAATCGACCTTGCTGTAGCCGTTGTAATCGGGGCAGCATTTGGTAAAATCGTTTCATCTTTAGTTGATAACATTATTATGCCCCTTGTCGGTGTATTAACAGGCGGTATTGATTTTACGAAATCATTCGTTTGGACGTTTGGGGATGCCACTGTACAACTTGGTGTATTTTTACAATCGATTATTGACTTCTTCATTATCGCCTTTGCGATTTTCATGTTTGTTCGTGTGTTAAACAAACTGATGAAAAAGAAAAAGGAAGAAGCTGTCGAAGAAACAGCACCAGAGCTGGATACAAAAGAAGAGTTACTGGCAGAAATTCGCGACTTATTAAAGACGCAAAACACAAAATAATTATTGAAAAAAGACAAAGTGCCTCAAATCGCTTTGTCTTTTTTCTATTTTCTGCTGCCGCTCCTGCTGCATTGCAAGTAATTTCTACGCTTTTACTCGGAAAACCTTGTATCAAACAGCGTTCAATGGTAAATTATTAGAAATGTTCTTTTAATTTTCGGAATATTACCGAAAATTAGAACCTTCCATCTACTAAACAACGACAGAAAAGAGTGAAATATCGCATGACACGTTCAATTGAAACGAAGCTTGTACAGCTTGGTAACTTATCTGATGCAAAAACAGGTGCGGTCAACCCACCCGTTTATTTTTCAACAGCTTATAAACATACCGGAATCGGTGAATCAACAGGTTACGATTACACGCGCACGAAAAATCCAACGCGTACAATTTTAGAAGAAGGCATTGCAGACTTAGAAGGCGGCGACCAAGGCTATGCTTGTAGCTCAGGGATGGCTGCAATCCAACTTGTGATGTCCTTATTTAAACCAGGCGATGAAATCATTTGCCCAGATGATTTATACGGTGGCACGTACCGACTATTCAAACATTTTGCAGATATGTACAACATTCGTACCATTTATTCAAAATTTGAATCACGTGAAGCGGTAGCTGCACTCGTAACGGAAAATACGAAAGCGATCTTCATTGAAACGCCAACGAATCCGCTTATGCAGGAATTTGAGCTTGCGCAATTCGCGTCACTTGCGAAAGAAAACGATGCGTTATTCATCGTTGACAACACGTTTTACACACCATACTTCCAGCGCCCGATCGAGTCAGGTGCAGACATCGTCATTCACTCGGCTACAAAATACATCGGTGGACATAATGACGTGTTAGCAGGATTAGTTGTCGCAAAAGGAAAAGAGCTATGTGAGCGCCTGTTCTACTTACATAACGGCATCGGCATGGTATTATCACCACTTGATTCATGGTTAATTATTCGCGGGCTTAAAACGCTTCACTTACGTTTAAAGCAACACGACAAAAACGCGAAAGCAGTTGCGGCGTATTTACAACAAGAAGAGCTTGTTACAGACGTGCTATATACAGGCAAAGGCGGCATGTTATCATTCCGCGTCCAAGATGAAAAGCTCGTCGATCCATTTTTACGTAACATTCGTTTAATTACGTTTGCTGAAAGCTTAGGTGGCGTTGAAAGTTTCATCACATATCCTGCGACGCAAACGCATGCGGATATGCCGTATGAAGAACGTGTAGAACGCGGCGTATGTAATCGTCTTCTTCGCTTCTCAGTTGGTTTAGAGGATGCCGAAGACTTAATCGCAGACTTACGCCAAACATTCGACGCACTTCGCACGGAGGTGTAATATGAGCAAACATCTTGAAACGGCGCTTATTCACGGTGCGATTCGTGAAGGCTACAGCGATAAAAAAGGTGCGGTAAACGTGCCGATGTATGTGTCTTCTACGTTCCATCAACAATCCATTGATACGTTCAGCGAGTATGACTATGCACGCTCAGGGAACCCAACGCGTGCTGCGCTTGAAAAATTAGTGGCAGAACTTGAAGGTGCAAACTATGGTTATGCGTTTGCATCAGGCATTGCAGCGGTTACTGCGCCACTGATGACGCTTTCACAAGGCGATCACATCGTCATTACAGAGGATGTATATGGCGGTACGTATCGCTTAGTGACAAAGCTATTGCCACGCTACGGCATTACGCATACATTTGTCGATTGTTCGGACTTAGCAGCTGTTGAAGCCGCGATTCAGCCAAATACAAAAGTGTTATTTATTGAAACGCCGTCAAACCCGACGTTAAAAATTACCGACATTCGCGGCGTTGTGGCCATTGCGAAAAAGCACGGCTTAAAAACGTTTTTAGATAACACGTTTATGACGCCGCTTCACCAGCGCACAATTGATATGGGCGTTGATGTAGTCATTCATTCTGCAACAAAGTTTTTATCGGGTCACTCCGATATTATCGCTGGCGTTGTCGCAACAAATGATCCGCAGCTTGCAGAGGATATTTATTTCATTCAAAACTCTTGCGGCACAGCGCTTGGCGTGCAAGACTGTTATACGTTAATTCAAAACATTAAAACGATGGGCGTACGCTTTGAAGCGGAAACAAAAGGCGCGCAACAGCTTGCGGCATTCCTCGATGCGCATGAAAAAGTGGAGCACGTATATTACCCAGGATTACCGACACATCCAGGCTATGACATTCACAACAGTCAATGCTCTTCTCCAGGTGCGGTATTATCGTTCCGTTTAAAAGACTACGCAGCGGCAAAAGCGTTTGCTGAAGCAACGACGATTCCTGTCTTTGCGGTCAGCCTTGGCGGTGTGGAATCAATTTTATCGTATCCACCAAAAATGAGTCACGCAGCAATGGAGCCTGAAGAGCGTGCAAAACGCGGCATTACAGACGGTTTACTGCGCATGTCTGTTGGCTTAGAAAACATCGATGATCTCATTGCAGACTTTACACAAGCATTAGAGCACGTATAAGAAATAAAAAGGAAATTGCTGCGGCAGTTTCCTTTTTTGTATGAAGGAGGAACACAATGTCAACACGTTACTTAGCGATCAGTGACATTCACGGACAATACGATGAATTATGCGTATTGCTACAACTCGCACGCTACACACCAGGCGTCGATCAGCTCATTTTGATGGGTGATTACATCGACCGTGGCCCTAAAAGTAAAGAAGTACTCGAGCTCGTCATGCAGCTTGAAACACAAGGTGCGATTGTTTTAAGCGGCAATCATGAAGCGATTATGCACGCTGCGTATACGTATCACTCTAAACAAGCTTGGTCCCACTGGGTCGATCGCTGTCGCGGTGATGCAACGTTAGCGAGTTTTGGCTTATCAGCGAAAATGCATACAAAAAATGCCGAAATCGAGCGTATATTACGCTGGATTCCGACACTTCCTTTGTATTATGAACTTGATGATGTCATTTTTGTACACGCAGGTGTGACAAACGATGAACCGCTGCACCGTATGAGTAAACGTACGTTGTTATGGAGCCGCGATGAATTTTTCACACATTATACAGGTGACAAGCTCGTCGTGTTTGGTCATACGACAACACCTCGCCTGCATCAAGACCCTTACAATAGCGATGTATATTTCGGCCGTCGCATCATCGGCATCGACGGTGGCTCATCGGTTGGTGGACAGCTCCACTGCTTAGAATACCCATCATTACGCGTGTATTCGGTTTAAAAAATAACGTATTCCATCGCAAACCAAACAACCGCAATGATCGCAATCATGCACACATTGAGTAAAAAGCCGACATTCTCTTTTGCAAAAAATGCACCGAGCGCTCCGATCAATGCGAGCGCTTGTGCATACACATACATGTAGCCGTCAATTTGCAATAATAACTGAAACATACTCACTAAAAAAGCGGAAATGAAACAGCATATGCCGATGACGATTCCAATAAAATCCATGTATTACACCTCTACCTTATGAATCATTCCATTGATTAATCGACATTTAAAATGTTTTTTCAAATACATGTTCATCCATTGCAGCGGCAAAGTCTTCCATTGTGAGCTGCTGCAATTGTGCCTTTGTCACCATCATGTGCTGTGCGAGGCGATTTGCTTGTAACGTGGCCAGCTTTTCAAAAATATTGCGAATGTAACGACCGTTTGAAAAGTTTGGTAACGCATCAATGTTGAGCGCCTGCAGTTGCGCATACATCGCTTGTGCAAAATCGGCATCATATACGTAATCATGCTTTGCACAAAGCTGCTCAAAAATAGCAAATAGTTCGTCCGTTGTGAAGTTTTCAAAGGCGACAAAATGATTGAAGCGGGATTTGAAACCAGGGTTTGCTTGTAAAAAGCGCTCCATTAAATGCTCGTAGCCCGCCACGATGATCACAAGTTCATCGCGTAAGTCTTCCATCGCTTTTAATAAGCTATCAATCGCTTCTTTTCCAAACACATCTTTATCATCTTGGACAAGTGCATACGCTTCATCAATAAACAATACACCACCCGTCGCCTTTTTCACGACATCTTGCACTTTTAATGCCGTTTGCCCGACATAGCCTGCTACAAGCCCTGCGCGGTCCGTCTCGACAAAATGACCACTTGATAGGACGCCGAGCAGCTTATAAATGCGTCCAATAATTCGGGCAACAGTCGTTTTCCCTGTACCCGGATTGCCTGTAAAGACGAGGTGATACGTCATTTGAACACTCGCTAAGCCGTGATCCACGCGCATGCCTTGAATCTTAATAAAGTGAACAAGATGTCGCAGCTCGCGCTTGGCATTTGGTAAACCAACTAAGCTTTCTAGCTCCTGTTGTAGCGCTTGTATTTGCGCTTCTACTTCCGGAGTAATACGCATGCGCTCCCCGTGCACAAACTCGCCGCTATAAATCATCTTGCCATCGCGGTACGCTTCTCCACGACCATGACGCACACCATCGACAAATTCGCCTTTATACACGCGTTCACCGCGCTCATACAGTTCACCAATACCCGTCATTGCATGATCTCGAAATGCGCCTTCGTAAATGAGCAGTCCATTGACATCGTAATACTTTCCTTTGCCATGCCGCTTACTATCGAAGTAATACCCTTCATATTGCAGCGTATTCGGTGGCGCTTCATCTACATCGTAATACGCTTTTACAAAGCCTGATAATTCGTTCCATAAAAATTCACCTTCGTATTGCAGCGCGCCAGATGGATAATATTGCTCGCCCTTTCCTTTTTTCATCCCTTGTAAAAAAGGACCGTGATAATATGGCCGCATTTCGTAATCGTGTTGAATACGTACGTGGACAAATTCAGCTAAAAATGATGCCGGATAATACAATGTTCCTTCACCACTGTATTGATCGTTCACAAATTCACCTTCATATTGCACCGAGCCGTCTTCAAAATATGTACATCCAAAACCTTCTTTTTTTCCTTTTTTAAATGTACCTTTAAACTGTAGACGACCGTTCACGTACATCTCACCATCGCCGTGCTTTGCATGCTCTAGCCAATAGCCGCTATACATCACATTGCCTTCGCGGTCATATACCGTGCCAAAGCCATCATAAATGTCATGACCGAAGCTATTTTTCTTTACATCCCCTTCATACATCGTGTTGCCGTTATCGTAATAAATCGTTGCACTCATGCCTTCACCCCATCCTCTATAACTTATCTTATTATTCGAATAATTACATAAAAAAACAATTCGTGCAACGAAAAAATTTTATGGTATGATAAATCGTATTGTGAAAATGTATGATGAGTAAAGGAGTAACAACATGCAAACATATCAACAACAATGGTTTCACAACGTGCGTAAAGACGTGCTCGCAGGGATGGTTGTCGCGTTAGCGCTCATTCCAGAAGCGATTGCGTTTTCCATTTTAGCCGGCGTTGATCCAATGGTTGGGCTATATGCGTCGTTTACAATTGCCATTATTTGCGCCTTTTTTGGCGGCCGTCCTGCGATGATTTCTGCTGCGACTGGGGCGATGGCACTTGTCATCGTCTCCCTTGTCAAAGAGCACGGCTTACAATATTTACTGGCTGCGACGATTTTAACTGGGGTCATTCAAATCATTTTTGGCTATTTAAATATTGCACGCCTCATGCGCTTTATCCCGAATGCGGTAATGATTGGTTTTGTGAACTCACTTGCCATTTTAGTGTTTATGGCACAGCTGCCGCATTTCATGAACGTCACGTGGATGTCTTATGTATTTGCCGCTGCGACCATTGCGCTTATTTATATTGTGCCGAAATTTATAAAAGGCATTCCAGCACCGCTAATTACCGTGCTGTTATTAACGCCACTTGCGATGTATACAGGCATTCAGATGAAAACAGTTGGTGATTTAGGAACGATTTCGCAAAGCTTGCCGACATTTTTATTACCGGATGTGCCGCTTACGTTTGAAACATTGCGCATCATTTTACCGTATGCACTTGCGCTTGCCGTTGTCGGTTTAATGGAGTCGTTATTAACAGCGCAAATTTTAGATGACTTAACAGATACACCGTCGAATAAAAATAAAGAAGCACGCGGTCAAGGACTTGCAAACGTCGTGAACGGCTTTTTCGGTGGTATGGCTGGATGTGCGATGATCGGACAGTCGGTCATTAACGTACGTTCTGGTGGACGCGGACGATTATCAACGTTCGTATCCGGTGCCTTTTTAATGTTTTTAATTATCGTGCTTGGTGATTACGTCGTATCGATTCCGATGCCTGTCCTTGCAGGGATTATGATTACGGTATGTATCGCACAGTTTGATTGGTCAAGCTTTCATTACGTGCGCACTGCACCTCGCGCCGATGTCATCGCGATGCTCGCAACGGTAACACTCGTTGTGTGGACGCATAACTTAGCGATTGGTGTTGTCGGTGGTGTCCTGATTAGTGCGATGTTTTTTGCGGCGAAAATTTCAAAGATTGATGTACGTCGACAAGGGAATACCGTATTTGTGCATGGGCAAGTATTCTTTGCATCAACCGATACATTGGTTAAAGCAATCGATGCGATGAAGTTCGAACAAACGCACGTAACGCTTGATTTTACAAACAGTCAACTATGGGATGATTCAGCCGTCGCTGCCATTATGCGCATCGAAGAAAACTTACAAAAAATAAATTGCACACTGTCGATCACCGGTGTGAATGAGCATGGGAAAGCGCTGCTCGCGAAATATCATTTATAAACTGTGAAAAACCGTACACGCATGTTTCTACATGCATGTACGGTTTTTCTCATGATGTCACTGTTCAAGAAGTGCTTGTAAATCACGCGCCATTTGCTCCATCGGCACGTCACGCTCATTCTCAGCATAGCCGCGATAGTTTTTAATCGCTACGCCATGTTCGTCGACTAAAAAGAACGTCACCGCATGAATGACTTGGTCGCTCGTTGGATCGTCTTGGACGAGCGTTTTAAATGAATTTTTCGCAAACTGCGCGATAAATGTTTCCTCATAGCCGGTCAATAAATGCCACTTTTGTTCATCCGGCACTTCATAAAAGTTCAAGTATTCCGTCAATTTCTCCGGTGTATCTACAGCGGGGTCAACCGAAAAACCGACAATGCGGTAGTCCTCGACACCTGCATCCACGAGCTTTTGCTGAATTTGCGTCATGTTATACGTCATCGGTGAACAAACCGTAACACAGCTCGTAAACATAAACATCGCCAAATATGGCTGCCCTTTTAAATCTTCATTTGTTATCGTATTTCCTCGATGATCCGTCATTGTAAACGGTTCAATTTCCCAATTGGTGTCCGCTTTAAATTGATAGCTGCTACACGCGCTTAATACAAGCAGCAGCGCACTCATCATTATTAGCAATGATTGTTTCACGTCATCACTCCCCTTGCTTCTATAGTAACGCAAGCAGAGAAACAATGACAAGCTTACGATGCAGATGATAGCGCTTGAATAATCGCATCGAGCTTCGTTTCAATGCGATGCAATAAATAAAAGGCAACCGCCACTGGGAAACCGACGCTCGAAATGAACTCCATCCATGGCTCCATCGCTCGTTCACCTCCTCAAAAAACGCCTTGCACTTCAACTGAAATGCAAGGCGCCATTTTACACAATCGATGTAACGCTACGGCTTACATAACGCGCAGCTTTTACACCGTTAATAGGTGCGTCCGCTTTGCGGAAAATATCACTGGCAATCATTTGCTCCATCGCTGCACGCACATCCGCTTCAGATAAATTCGGCATCGGTGCAGCAACTGTGATCGTCTTTGTTTTGTTGTCTGTCGTCGTAAAGATTAGCTCTAATACGTCACTCATCATTCATCCCCCCTATTGTGTAATGGTATGTTGCGCCGTCACAGTTGTTGCAGCTAACGCGTGTGTTGACAACGATGCGTATGCTTCTGCAAATTGTTGTAACTGTGCAGCTTCTACATCTTCTTTTACACCGATAAATTTTTTCGTTGCCGTTTTTGCTTTTCCAAATTCATCTTGCCCTGTCACAAATGTCATGCGTAAAATCGACACATCAAAGATTTTTCGTGCCATGTGCCTCCCCTCCTTTCGCCACTATATAAACGATTCGAACAAAAAAGCGGACATAAAGGAGATTTTTTTTAATGATTGCACAATTTTTTGTATACTATACTTAAGGGGGGGATGACGATGAGCGGTTTCTTTTCAACATTTATTGTCATGTGGATTGTTGTGATGATTATACTCATGGCCATTGGCGGGTTTTTTATGTTTCGGAAGTTTTTAAAACAATTGCCAAAAGCAGATGGCAAATCTGAGCTTGATTGGCAACAGCATTACTTAGACGAAACACTGCATTTATGGAGCGATGAACAAAAAGCACTTTTAAACGAATTAACAGCACCTGTACCAGAACTATTTCGCACCGTCGCAAAAGAGAAAATTGCAGGCACAATCGGCAAGCTCCTCATTGACGAAGGTGCCACTACATTAACGGAAGATTTACTCATTCGTGGGTATATTATCGCCTCACCTAAGCGCGACCATAAGTTTTTACGCAAAAAATTAAACGAGCTAGCCATTGATATATCGCCATATGAGCATTTATTGCTAGACGAGCGAAAAGAGCATGTGCCGCAATAAGCACATGCTCTTTCTACATCCATAATGGTACGATGATATACGTATACAGTAGCCAAAAAATCCAAATGGTCAATGCGATGCGCACAAGCGCTAACACACAGCCTGCGAGTTTAAACGATAAATATGCTAATACGACTAGCACCGCGATCATGATGATTAATTCCATGTTGTTTCACCTCATACGATTGTATACGTTTTATTAGGCATAGAGGTTTCATCTATATATGCGAAAAGGCAGCACAATGACGCCTGCTGCCTTTTCGCTATTGAATCGTCGCTTTCATTTTTTTAAACTTTACAAACATCGCGATGCGCCAGCAAGCAATCATGGAAAAGGCTAACAGGAAAAACATACCCGCTAATTCCCCGACGTCAATGGAATCTTGCATCACCAGTTTCGCAATAATTCGCACCGCAAGCAGCCCTAATAAAATGAAGAAAAAGGCTTTTGATTTTTTTAAGTAAATATCGGTGCCACGCACTTCAAATTTCGTTTTCCAAATGAGTAATAATGACGCACATGCACCAAGTAACATCACTTCTACAATTTGCATCGGGGCAACCCGAAATGGTTCAAATACAAACATGAGTGCCCCTGTAGACATGGCGATTGGTGGAATAATAATTCGCTTTTCATTAATCGGTCGCTTATGTGCGCGCATCCGCATCATCATCACGCCGCCACCCATAACGATTGCGACAATGGTAGACGCAATCGCCAAATAATGCGAAGGGATTTCGGTCAACATATGAGCCCCTCCTTTAACAATAGACTACAGTGTTAATACGTGATCAATCACTTCTTTTAACCGTTCTGGTTCAAAAGGCTTTGTCACGAAATCCTTCGCGCCGTACTCTAACGCTTGTTTAATTAATTTTTGCTGCCCAAGTGCTGTGATCATCACGATTCGCGCCTCGGGATTTCGTTCAACGATCGTTTTCACCGCTTCGATGCCATTCATCACCGGCATCGTAACATCCATCGTTACGACGTCTGGCACACATTCCTCAAACTTTGCAATCGCTTCTTTTCCATTCGATGCTTGTGCAACTACATCATAACCCCATTCTTCAATCATACGGCTAATCGTTACACGCATAAACATCGCATCATCTACTACAAGAACTTTTGGCATTCAAACTACTCCTTTCCTCACAATCCGGAATAAAAAACTTAGTTCTAGTGTACCAAACTAAAACCCTGTAAATCCACCGAAAATCGGAGAAATAAGACGAATAATAAGCGTCATGCCGTCGAAAAATAACAAGATGCCCAGCGCAATCATACAATAGCCGCCAATTTGGACAATGCGTGCACTGTACGTTCGAATCCACGTTAAACGAGCAATAAAGAACGATAACACAAAAAATGGCACCGCAAAACCAAAGAAATACGCCATCATATACAGCAATGCTGAATCTGGTTGCGTTGTACTAAGGGCAATAATGGCCATTAAAATCGGACCGGTACACGGCGTCCATCCTGCAGCAAATGCTAAGCCAATCAATACGCTCCCTATATACCCAGCTGGTCGGTTTTTCAACTGAAATTTATATTCCTTTTGAAGCGCCCCAATATTTAGCCAACCGACAATCATTAAGCCAAATACGACAATTAAAATGGCCCCTAGTTGACGCAGCAATGTTTGGTACGTTACGAAAAACTCATACACAAACGATGTGCCAAAACCGATGGCTATAAAAATAATGGAAAAGCCTAGTAAAAAGAAGAGCGTATGTAAAATTGCGCGCTTTTGCAGCATGCCGCGCTCACGCTTTAATTCATCGATACTCATACCCGTAATATACGATAAAAATGCTGGATAGAGCGGTAATGTACACGGTGAAATAAAGCTTAAAAACCCTGCACCAAATGCTAAAAATACATTCATCTCCAGTTCAACTCCTCACATTCTCTTTTATGTTACCAAAAAGCCGTTCAATTTGCGCTTTATGCAGCCTTTTTCGCGCGAGAAGTTGTTCGTTGCTGTCGATATGTTGTCACACTAAAGATCAAAAGCGCCACCCAAATAAATGAAAACCCAATCAAGTCCGCCTGTGTAAATGTTTCGTTATATAAAAAGATGCCTAATAGCAGCGTCATCGTTGGCGTCATATATTGTAAAAAGCCAATGATGTATAACGGTAAGTTTTTGGCAGCAATGGCAAAACAAATAAGCGGCACGATCGTTAAAATACCAGACACAATGAGTAACGCATCTGTCGTGCGGCTTACATGCCCAAATGCAGCGGCTCCTTGCCACGATAAATAGGCTAAGTAACTAAGGGCAATCGGCAGCATGAGCAACGTTTCAAGGGCGACTGAATGCAGTGCCTCCAGCTGAATTTGCTTCTTTAACACGCCGTACAATGCAAACGATAACGCAAGAGATAAGGCGATGTAAGGCACTTCGCCAAAATTAATGATGAGCATAAGTACGCCGATCGCTGCAACGCCAAGTGCGACCTGTTGACCACGCAGCAACTTTTCCTTATAAATGAGCACGCCAAATACAATCGAAAGGAGCGGATTAATATAATAGCCTAAACTCGTATCAATAATATGTTCATTAGCAACTGCCCAAATATATAAAAACCAGTTCGCTGAAATACAAACAGCCGCCAAAAATAACAGCATGGCTTTTTTTGGCTCTTGCCATAATGCATGAATGGCTTTCATAAAACCGCGACCTCGTTTCAGTAAAACGATTGCCGCTACACTAAAGACGCACGACCAAACAATTCGGTTCGCCAATGTATCAAAGCTGTTCACATCGCTCAGCAATGTCCAAAATAACGGAAAAAGCCCCCACATGACATACATCGCGATGCCATTTAGTAACCCTACCTTTTCGTTCACAATACCCCTCCTTCATACATTGTTCCTATTATATGCTTTCTTCTTGTAAGCAACAATGTGAAAAATGCCACGTGACAGAAACAAAAAGAGACACCCATGCACGATGAGTACCTCTTTAAAACGCGACTTTCGCATCTTTTCTATGAAACGACGCATCATTATGCTAAAATAGCAAATAGTGTCGTTATGGCTCAAACAATTTTGCATAAAATGTTGGCACAAAAAAGGCTAAACAAAATGCACAGACAATGTTCATAAATAGCAGTTTCGGCGTATATACCGTATTTGTAAGAAAAAAATCTTTCAAAAAACAAAGCATCAATAAAATCATCACATGATCAATATAATTCATGATTTTTTGCTGCATCTTCTTCCCCACCTCATGTTACATACTATTACAGTGTAATAATACGGCAAAACGACATGAAACACAAATTAATCTAAATATATTTACTTTTCTGACTTTTTAGTATACAGTATGATTAACTAAAACATTTACAAAGGAGGTGCGACGATGGAACAGTTACGGCACCAATTCCCTATCAAGATACTATTCATGAGTGCTAGCGTACTTATGCTCATTGCGTGCATCGCTGTCACATCGTTGCCCTTTACAGTACTTGCTTTACCTATTATTGCGTATTGCTGCATGCGACTGTATAAGCAATTAAAGCATGCGCAACTAGATGCGTTCAATGTGTTATTTGACGTTGGCTGCGTACTAGCAAGTGTTACGCTATTCATTACTACACATACAGCGCTTTATTAACACGCATCGTTCATCGCATGCGTGTTTTTTTCAACCTATTTCCTGCGGATCCTATGTTTCAGCCTCGCCATTTTTAGCTAACAATAATAGTAACACAATAAAAAGTGAGGTTTTGTACATGGCAAAGCAAAAAACGTTAGAACAACAGTTAAATGAACTCGTAGCATCATGGTCTGTCCTTTATCATGTTTGAGCGAGAATACCCCCACCTCAAGGAATGATACAGGCGCAGCCCGATGAGCAGGTGGGGGATGAATCGCTTATTTTTCTTCAGATTTTTCAAGCGCATACTGAATTAAATAAATAATTGTTTGTGTGCGTGTTGTGAATCCTTTTTTGGCTTTAAAATCATCAATTCTTTTTAGTAATTCTTTTGGATAGCGCATATTTAATACTTGAGACATAAAAACACTCCTTTGTGCATTGAAATGATTCACAGTATATATCATAATATCTGTATATTATAATAATATACAAGGAGGTGAATTATATGCAACATAAAGCTTATAAATTTCGTATCTATCCGACAAAAGAGCAAGAAATATTAATCGCTAAAACGATTGGCTGTTCTCGCTTTGTATTCAATCATTTTTTAGCCAAATGGGATAACGCATATAAAGAAGCAGGTGAAGGATTAAGCTATAACACTTGCTCTGCGTTGCTAACTGAATTAAAGCAAGAATTAATTTGGTTGAAAGAAGTGGATAGTATTTCGCTTCAATCTTCTTTACGTAATTTAGCTGATGCATACGACCGATTTTTTAAAAAGCAAAATGATAAGCCGTGATTTAAAAGTAAGAAAAATCGCGTACAGTCCTACACAACGAAAATTCAAGGTAAGAATCAGCGACCTGATCATTGCATAGAAGGCAATCGTATAAAAATACCGAAGCTAGGATTTGTTCGCTTTGCTAAATCAAAAGAGATAACAGGTCGTATTTTAAGTATCACTGTTCGCAGAAATCCAAGTGGTAAATACTTCGTTTCTGTCTTGGTAGAAACCGTTGTTGAAGCGTTATCGAAAACGGGTTCTGCTATTGGCATTGATGTAGGCTTAAAGGATTTTGCGATTCTTTCAGATGGCACAATCTATAAAAATCCGAAATTTTTCCGCTCGTTAGAAGAAAAATTAGCAAAAGCCCAACGCATCTTATCTCGACGAAAAGAAGCTGCTAAACAGCGGAATTGTCCGTTATATGAGGCGAGAAACTACCAAAAACAACGCATCAAAGTCGCTCGCCTTCACGAAAAAATCGCCAATGCCCGCACCGATTACTTGCACAAAATCTCGACCGACATTGTCAAAAACCACGACATCATCGGTATCGAGGACTTACAAGTGAAAAACATGTTGAAAAATCACAAGCTTGCGAAAGCCATTAGCGAAGTGAGTTGGTCACAATTTCGCACCATACTTGAATACAAAGCAGCATGGTACGGGAAACAAGTTGTGCCAGTTGGTAAGACATTTGCGAGCAGTCAATTATGTTCAAATTGTGGCTACCAACATAAAGACGTGAAGAGTCTCACTTTACGTGAATGGACGTGTCCAAACTGTTACACGCATCATCATCGAGATCTTAACGCAAGTATGAATATTCGAAACGAAGCAATGAGGCTTCTAACCGTAGGGACTACGGGGCTAGCCTAATTAATAACAAGCTGATAGGTTTGTGTTCTTAGGAATCCCCTTCCTCAACGCGAAGTGTAGGGAGGGGTAGTTCAATGCGATAGTAACTCGTCTTTAGGACGAGAAAGAACTGAGGGTTTTTCATGTTTTCAAACGATTCAGTAGATATTAAAGCAATCGATGAAATTTTCAACCGAATGCTAGAATCTATTACAAGCTCAAAAGATGATATCTTTATTATAAGTGAACAAAGTCGCCAAAGTTTTGAAGATATGCGCAAAGAATTAGAATCGATTCGCGCACAACTGTCTCAAATTATAACAGAAGGCGATGATTTAGAGCGAACGACGCAACTTGCGAAGCAAAGGCTCGTCACAGTAAGTAAGTCCTTCAATCATTTTACAGAAGTACAAATTCGCGAGGCGTATGAAACGGCGAATGATTTACAGGTGAAGCTATCGATCAATCGTGCGACGGAAAAGCAATTGCGCGACCGTCGTGATGATTTAGAGCGCCGTTTACGTGCACTCGAAGAAACGATTGAACGAGCCGAACAAATTGTGAATCAAGTAAATGTAGTCATTAATTATTTGACTGCCGATTTAAAAAATGTAGGACCAGCGTTAGAAAGTGCGAAGATGAAGCATGAGTTTAGCATTCAAATTATTGAAGCACAAGAGGAAGAACGAAAGCGTCTTTCACGTGAAATTCATGACGGACCCGCACAAATGTTAGCGAATGTTTTAATGCGCACCGATTTAGTAGACCGTACATATCGTGAAAAAGGCATTGATCGCGCGCTAGAGGAAATTGCGAGCTTAAAGGTAAATGTGCGCAATGCACTGCATGAAGTTCGACGCATTATTTATGACTTGCGCCCAATGGCTCTCGATGACCTTGGTATTGTACCAACACTGCGAAAATATTTATCAACGGTCGAAGAATACAACCCAGGTGTGACTATTGACTTTGTTTCAAATGGGGTAGAAAGACGCATCCCAAGTAACTATGAGGTGTCAATATTTCGTTTAGTTCAAGAATGTGTTACAAATGCGTTAAAACATGGTAAGACGAAAGAGATTTGGGTTAAAATAGAATGGTTGAAGGCAGCTGTCAACATAGTCGTTAAGGATAATGGCGTAGGTTTTGACAGAAATATTGAAAAAGAGAAATCTTTTGGGTTAATTGGCATGCGCGAACGGGTAGAGTTATTAAAAGGAAGCATGCAAATCGAAAGTGCTATCGGTAAAGGCACGATCATGCTTTTTAAAATTCCGTTAACAGTGTAGGCGATATTTACTATACCTATATTTTAATGAAGCGAATTGAGAAATTCAGGGGGTAACTATATTATGACTAGAATTATTATTATTGACGATCACCAACTATTCCGCGAAGGCGTTAAACGTATTTTAGATTTTGAAGATACATTTGAAGTTGTAGCAGAAGGCGACGATGGGACAGAAGCAGTTCGTTTATACGAAGAGCATGAGCCAGACGTTGTATTAATGGATATTAACATGCCGGCGAAAAATGGCGTTGAAGCGACAGCTGACCTACTAGCACAATATCCTGATGCGAAAGTAATCATGCTTTCGATTCACGATGATGAAACGTATGTAACCCATGCGTTAAAATCAGGTGCACTAGGATATATGCTAAAAGAAATGGATGCAGATGAAATTGTTGAGGCAATTAAAGTAGTTGCAGTAGGCGGTTCGTACTTACATCCAAAAGTAACGAAAAACTTAGTAGCGGAATTCCGCCGCTTATCAGAGCATGAAAATAAAGGCTCATTCCACCAAACGGAAATTCGCCGTCCATTCCACTTATTAACGAAGCGTGAATGTGAAGTATTACAATTATTAACAGACGGTCAATCAAACCGTACGATTGGTGAAACATTATACATCTCAGAAAAAACAGTAAAAAACCACGTATCAAGTATTTTACAAAAAATGAACGTAAACGACCGTACACAAGCGGTTGTAACAGCGATTAAAAACGGCTGGGTAGAAGTTCGTTAATCATGCAAGGGCGCCTGAGGAAACTCAGGTGCTTTTTTTGTTGAAATCGTGTTCAATAGAGAAAGATGGAACTTTCAAAAACTTTGCAGCGTCCTTTAAACGAAAGACATGTTCTATGCTACAATATTGCACGAGGTAGGGGGCAGGGCGACGATGTACAAATGGATTGGGATTGTGATCGCAGCGCTTTTTTTAACAGCGTGCGGAAATGAAACAGAAGAAACGATGCAACAACAAGATACAGTGTTAGATGAAAAAGCGGTAAGCTATGAGCTTGCTGGTGATGATGTGCAAGAAGTGACGGGCTTGCCGAAACAGGAGAAACAAGCATTGCTCGCAGCGTTTGATGAATATATGGCAGCGTTTAATGCAGGGGATTTGGACCGTTACATGGCGACCATTTCAGACAATCCTCAAGGGTTTGATTATGATGAGTACGAGGAGTCTACGAAAGAAATGTTTGCAACGTATCACATTCGTCAACAAGCAGAGGACGTTACAATCATTGACTATGAACGTGACACCGCACAAATATTTGCCAATGTTACATTAGATATGAAGGAAGTCGCAACAACAGCTTCTCTTCAAAGTGGCGGTCGTCAAGTGACGGTATTTGCGAAAGAAGACGATGCGTGGGAAGTGACGAGCATTTATTTCATTGGCAATGAAATGAGTCACGTTGGGAATCTTCAATAACTTTTTGAAACAAAGCATTTCTACGGGATGCTTTGTTTTGTTGTTTAGGCGTCTGAACATAGAATTATAGCGCTAAATGCGGTACAATGAAGGCTATTAAATTGTGAGGTGAAAGCTGAATGCGAACGGCGATCGTAACAGATAGTACAGCCTATTTAACAGAGGAAGAATTGCAGCAATACGGAATACATATGGTGCCGCTAACGGTTAATATAGAAGGTCAGTTATATGATGAAGGGAAAAACTTATCATATACGGAATTTTATAATAAAGTGCGCGGCGCAAAGCAGTTTCCAAAGACAACACAGCCACCGATTGGGAAGTTTGTCGAATTGTTCGAAACGCTTGCAAATGATTATGACGCAGTAATTACAATTCATTTATCAAGTGGCATTAGTGGCACATATCAAGGGGCGTTACAAGCAGGCGAAATGGTCGAAGGAATTGACGTATATGGCTTCGATAGTGAAATTGCCGCAGCAATGCAAGGGTATTATGTGTTAACAGCAGCAAAGCTTGCACAAGAAGGCGTGGCACCAGCAGACATTTTAGCGCAGCTTGAGCAGCAAAAGCAGTCATCAAAAGCGTACATCATTGTTGACGACCTCGGTCATTTACAGCGCGGCGGACGTTTATCTGCAGCGGTGGCATTAATTGGTGGTCTTTTACAAGTGAAGCCGATTTTACATTTCGTAGATGGTAAAATTGAGCCTGCTGAAAAAGTGCGCACACGTAAAAAGGCATTGAAGCGTGTGGAAGAGCTGTTAGCACAAGATGCAGCAAAATACGAAGCGTTAAACGGTACCGTTATCCACGGGAACTGTGAAGAAGAAGCGAGCGCGTACATGGCGGAGCTTGCTGAAAAATATCCAAACGTGTCATTTAAACTAAGCTACTTCGGCCCAGTCATCGGCACACATTTAGGTGAAAATGCGATGGCAATTGGCTGGCATGCAAAGTAATGAAATATGTGTAGAAGCGTATGAGATAAAACGTTCTTTAAATTGAGCAAAGCATCGGTGAATGTACAATTCGCCGATGCTTTGTTTCATTTGTACTTATAGCGATGAGTTGGCTCCGTTTCGCGGGCGCGGCTCCATCTAATTTTTCCGTACACGTTATTCCCGCAGAAGTCGCGCCCTCCGTCGTCGAACTTATTAAATGATGAGCAAATCATTTTCGTTGGTGGAACAAAGCTTGAAGCGATGCAAATGGATGTATAGTAGGTCGGTTGATTCGCCACTTGTATACAGCGAATTCGATTGTTTTAAGAATGTAGTTCGAAATGCATGCGACATTTTCAGGGCAGAGAGAGCAGGGGGCGAGACTCCTAGGGGAAGAGCTCGTGCCTCAAGACCCCGCAGTCGTGAGGTCCGAACGACGAGGAGGCTTGAGCCGAGCCCCAGGAAAGCGAAGCCGCCATGCGCGAACTGCCAATAGAATGGCGAATCAACACGCTCGATAAAATAGTTTTTAGACAGAAACTAGACCGTTACCGTAGCCTCCATACGCAAACTGTTAATCAGCATATGAACACGCATGATCGAAAAGTTTATTATGCGCATGTTTACTGATGAACGCCCAACAAGTTGGTACGCTATTGATGAGGTGATCAACATGGACGGGTTTTTAGAAGGGCGCCTGATCGATCGTAACGTCATTGAACATGCACATACGTACATACAAAGCGGACAAGTAATATGCATACAAGGCATTGAGAACGGTCGCTGTATGCGCTGTCACAACAACGATCCACGCTACTTATTTACGTATCATTGTGCAGTGTGTAACGGTCCGTGCACGTATTGTCGTAAATGTATTCAGCTCGGACGAATTAGCAGCTGCACGACGCTTTTAAAATGGTGTGGACCACAACATCCGCGCACGAACGATCATACGCTTGAACTAAGTGGGTTAAGCGCGGCCCAACAGCGAGCAAGTGATGAACTTATAGAAAGCATACGGCAAAAACGGTCGCATCTTTTGCATGCGGTGTGTGGTGCTGGCAAAACGGAAATTTTATTTCAACCGGTATTGTATGCACTGCAGCAACAATTACGCGTATGTATTGCGACGCCACGAACAGACGTTGTGCTTGAGTTAGCACCACGTTTACAGCGCGCGTTCCCGAAAACATTTGTCCAACCATTGTATGGCGGTGCGCCTGTAGAACACCGCTTTGCACCACTCATTGTCGCGACGACACATCAGCTGTTACGCTTTGAAGCGGCATTTGATGTCATGATCGTCGATGAAGCAGATGCCTTTCCATATACGTATGATGAGATGTTGCAGCGCGCGGTCAACAAAGCAAAAACAGCGGATGCGCCCGTTTGTTTTGTGACGGCAACACCGAGTAAAAAACTGCTGGCTACATGTAAAAAAGAGCGGTGGGGCTATTCATTTTTACCGCGTCGCTATCACGGCTATTCATTGCCTGTCCCGCGCATTTCGACCGTTTGGCGACTGCATGCCAAGCTCCAAAAGAACAAGCTTCCGAACAAACTGTACGATTGGCTCAAACTGCGAAAAGAAAAACAACAGCCATTTTTATTGTTTTTACCGACCATTGAACTGATCGAATGCGTATTACCACTCGTACAGCAAGTCATACCGAACGTCGAAGCGGTCCATGCTAAAGATGAACAGCGAAAAGAGAAGGTGTTGCAACTGCGTGAAGGGCAGCTGCAAGGGCTTGTCACGTCGACGATTTTAGAGCGCGGCATTACGATCACGAATGTACAAGTAGCGGTTGTATGTGCAGATGATGCCATTTTTGATGCGGGTGCACTCATTCAAATAAGCGGTCGCGTTGGACGTCACGTGCACTATGCAAGCGGCGATGTCGTGTTTTTTAGCGAAGCGATTACGATTGCGATGGACGAGGCAATTGCAGAAATTAAGCGATTAAATGCGGTGATGACATGAACTGTTTATTATGTGATCAATCATTTCGTGCAGAAGTGTCTTGGCAAGCGCTCATTGTTCAAACGTTTCCAGCAGTCATTTGTGCGCGTTGTCGCCAGTCATTCGAGCGAGCACAATCAACGGAGGAAGTAACCGCCTTATTTACGTATAATAATGCAATGAAAGCTTATATTCAGCGCTATAAATTTATGAAAGATGTTGCGCTCGCACATGTATTTAGAAACGAACTATACGCAGCACTTCATAAGCGGCGAGAAAAAATTGTGCCAGTGCCACTACATCATGAGCGGCTGCTGGAGCGTACGTTTTCACAAGTGCATGAATTACTACGCGCGGCAAAAATTCCATATATCGACATGTTAAGGAAGGAAATAAATGACAGGCAATCGCAAAAAACGTTGCAGGAGCGAAAAAGTGGACAAAATCGTTTTTCTTTATGTGAACAATTCGACGTAAAGGATGAAGAATTATTAATTGTCGACGATATTTATACAACAGGTACAACAGTCAATGACATTAAGCAACTACTCCTTTCCAATGGCGCAAAAAAAGTTTCGATTTTTGTGCTTGTAAAAGTAAAGAGTGATGAATAATATCCTGTATAATAAAGAGAAATAGAGGGTTACAGTAAAGGAGTGTTAAATAATGGAAGAAGTTCGAAATTGTCCATCGTGCAATGAGTTGTTTAACTACACAGGTATGCGTGACGTATGCGGGAAATGTGCGACAAAAGAAGAAGAGATGTATCAAATCGTTTATCGCTTTTTACGTAAGCGTGAAAATCGTGCCGCAACAATTGAGCGAATTTGTGAAGCAACGGGTGTGTCTGAAACGCTACTGCATAAATGGGTGCGTAAAAAACGTTTATTACCAACGATGTTCCCAAACCTTGGCTATCCGTGTGATCAATGTGGGCATTTAACATACGGCGCGAAGTTATGCGAAAGCTGCGCTGAAAAGTTACATCGGGATTTACGCATGGCTGAAGCGGCACAAGATTTCCGCGAAAATGTGCAAAAATCAGAACGCGGCACTTATTTATCGCAACGAAAAAATTAATGGAAATAGTTAGCATGAGCTTGGGACAGAAGTGGAACTTGGATAAAAATGCATCCAGTTTGATGCTAAAAATTTGATGGATGATCACGACGCGAAGAGCGGACTTCTAGGGGAATC
>JAHAYH010000103.1 GCA_018384745.1 Caryophanon sp.
ATTTAAGCAACTCCCATCTGTTCACTTAGAACGTAAGGGCTGCGCCAAGAGTGGATTGGAAAGAATGAGTCATGATTTAGATTCATTCATTGCTAAAAGCATAAGTGTTCACGGTAGAAAATACGATTACTCAAAATCAATTTATGTTGGGAATAAAGAGAAGGTAATAATCATATGTAGGGAGCATGGTGAATTTAGACAGATGGCTATGACCCACATGTGTGGTAGTGGCTGCGCCAAGTGCGCTCAAGAGGAAAACGGATGGAGTCGATCAAGACACACTAAAGCAGCAGAAAGAAACAATCATTCGATGATTTATTTAATTGTGCGTCAACGCTACTTTTTTTTCATAACTTTTGTTAGGATGATAATAATAGAGGAGGGATTTACATTTGAAGAAAATAGTCACTATCCTTTCTATGATTTTGTTAAGTGTACTATGCTCGATTACAACTTATGCAGATTCATTAACAGGAACAACACATGAGCAAGGTATGCGTTACTTAATCGAACGCGGCGCAATTGCACCAGATGCAAACAATCAATATTACCCAAACGCAACGGTTACACGCGGACAGTTCACAGCATTTTTAGCTGCTGCATTGGACTTACCGGCTTCGAGTGACAGTCACTTTAAAGATGTGATTGGTTCAACGAAGCAAGATATGGCCATTCGTAGCGTCGCAAGCGTCGGCATCATTACAGGATATGAAGATCAAACGTTCCGTCCAAATGATTCGGTTACACGTCAGCATATGGCACGTATGCTCGTTCGCTCTCTTGACTATTTAAAGTTTAACACGACAACTATTTCAAAATCGCTGCCATTCGTTGATGCAAACGAAATTGCAGATGCACATAAAGAAGCTGTTGCGATCGGCTCAGCACTTGACATCATTAAAGGTGATACGAAAGCTGATGGCACATATTTCAAGCCATTACATAATGCCACGGTAGGACAAGCAGCAACATTTGTTTATCGATTAATGACGATTGTGAATACACCTGTAGCTCCTGAACCTGTACCAACGCCAGCACCAGAGCAGCCAGTCACACCACCAGCACCATCTATTGAGCCATCTGGTCCAGCAAATTATTCTGTTCCAACAACGAAAAACCAAGCAATCGTATCGCAACAGTCATTTGCCACACTTGAGCAAGCGATGAAAGCCGTTCAGACGAACAATCAGTTTGTGATTGATAACAAGAATGCACGTGTTGTGTATATGCAGTCTGGTGTCGTTTTTGCGAATCAATACGTTGAAATTAAGCTCGATAGCGGCAAAGATATTATCGGTGCAGCAGCAAATTCACAAATGGAATACATTAGCAGTAACGGCAAGGAAGTAAAAGTAAGCTTTGCCAACCAACGCGGGACAATTGCGATTTCAGATAAGATCGAGCTTGTCCCAACCGGCTTAATTGCAGAGCGCGATCACTACACAGTGAATGCAAACGGTCAGCTCGTACACCATTTAGTATCTGACTTAAAAGTTGGCAAAACGGCAGCAAGCTATGTTGTCGGCAAAGCCCCTGCCGAGATGAAGCAAGGTGAGAAGTATTATAGTTGGAACGGTGTATTTTTCACGAATAAAAACGATAAAAATGATTACTTTGACTACTATAACTACTATCAATTTTTACCGGCATTTTCAAAAACAAACTACACAGCCAAAGAGCTGGATGATTATATTTTGAACATGCTGCGAAACCTTGAAAAAACAGGCGCAGCGCAATATAAAGACGCCTCAAAGCGCAGCAAACTTGTTGGCTTAGGAACAATTGCGAAAAACATGGAAGCGAAATATGGCGTCAATGCGTTAATGGTCATCTCGCTTGCCATTAATGAAAGCGGCAATGGCTTAAGTGCAAAAGCGCTTGAGTACAACAACTTATTCGGTCTCAATGTACGCGATACAGGCGACCAAAAAGATTACTTTAAAACGGTTGAAGAAAACGTTTCAGTGTTGTTAACGAAATATTGGTTACCAAACTACATTGATGCTACGGGGTCATTTGCTAATGGTGCCATCTTTGGTTCAAAATATATCGGCTTTAACATTAAATACGCTTCCGATCCGTATTGGGGCGCAAAAGCGGCTGGTCATTATTACAAAATCGATAATGCGCTCGGTCGAAAAGATGCGAAAAATACATACACAATTGGTTTAACGCGCAATGAGCGTGCAACGGTTACATCGTCCGCTTCAGGTGGCAGCACACTATACGCTTACCGCAATAAAAACCATCCGGTGCTCATTAAAAATGACAAGCTCGGAAACGTATATGAAATTTTCGCCGATAAGCAAACGAAAGACTACAGAGTAATTTCAGGCTTTATCGCTAAAGATGCTGTACGTGTCATTAAAACAACGCAATAATAAAAAGGAGTGCAGTCAGATCGCTGCACTCCTTTTTCGTTGCTTATGATTTTGCGACTGCCACTTGCTGCTCATCTCGCTGCGAACGTGGCTTTTTCTTATGCTTAATTTTGCCGACAACAAACTGTCCACCTGGCACGTGCTGTAGTGCGTATGCAAATAAAATACTACCTGCAATTGCTACACTAAAAATAAGCGGAATGCGAATATACGTCGCTTCAAACGTATCGACAATCGGTTTTGCCACGTAAAACATCACTTGCCAATGCCCTAAATAAATCGCAAATGCGTAGCGACTAATCAAGTCTACTATTTTTAACTTCGGTACGAGTTGTCCCCACGCTAAAATTGTCAGCGTTACTGTAATAACGGTTGGCACTAAATAAATGGTACGTGACTCTACGATAATATTTAACGCTTCGTAACGGTCGTATAAATAGTAAATCGACGCTGCAACTAGCAGTAATAACACGTAACGCCCCTTTAGTAGCCACGGCGCAATGACCGTATAATGACGTCCTACGTAGTACGCAAATACAAAATACATTAACCAAATCGTTGCTGTAATACGCAGCTCGAGCGCATACGTTTCGTAAAAATCACGCGAGAACAAAAGCTCGTGGAAATGAATATATGACGCCACGATACCAAGAGGAAAAATGATCCAACGTGACCAGCGGAACTTTGTAATTAGCCAATATAAAAAATACAGTTGGAAAATAACTAAAATAAACCATCCTGTAAAACGTCCAAGCACGACATTGTTGTAAAAATATTCACCGAAGCCTTTAATTTCATTCATGCGGTTTAATGCATCGATGGCACTAAACGCTACAAACGGTAAATAAATGTACAAAATGCGCGAAGACCAAAACTTCTTCGGCAGCTTGTCAGGATAGCGATTCGCTAAAATAATAATGGACAGTAAAATAAATGTTGGTGTTGCAAAACATAAAATTAAGCGTAAAAATGTATAAAGTTCATTTTCTACAGGCGTTTGCAGCGAAATGATCCATGTTGTCGTATGCAATAATACGATGCTGACACATGCAATTGCGCGCAATAAATCCCATTCTTTTATCATCGTTCACATCTCCGTTATAGGCTCAACTACTAGTATAACATCATCATTTCTCATCGGGCACATTGTAACAAAAACGTAAAGTAAATTCCTACTTTTGGACGTTCGCATGAAAAAGGTACGCGTTGAACAATTCAACGCGTACCCATTTACATATCATTAGCTTTGTACATCGACAACGTTTTTGTAGCCGTCAATTAACGCGCCAAATCCTTGCGCTTGTAAAGACTCCACAACTGTACGTGTAATTTCGATATCCTCTTTTACAATATAGTTCACTTTCGCTGTAACTAAATCGCTGTAAAGCTGCGCGTCGTAAGCGATGTTCAGCTTTTTAAATAGCTCAATCGAATACAGCATATCCTCTAGCGTTAAATACGCGTAGTCTGGATCTTTAAATGAATACGACCCGTCAGTTTCCGCGTTAATTTGGTACCAGAAGTCACCTGTTTTCTCGTTGATCCATTCGCGGCCTGTATCTTCAATCGCATCGTTAATCGCTAACGCTGTTTTTAAATACGCTTCGTTATTGGATAGCTCATACGATTCTAATAAGAAGTTCATTTCCGCTAAAATGTGATTCAATGAAGCATGTGTTTTTTCTGATTGCTCCGGTGCGAAGTAATCTAAAATGTAATAACCATTCGTCGTTTCAAACACGTTTTTGCCCGCTTTTTGCTGCGTTAAAAACGTTGCGTATAAGTTATACATGTCCGTTAAATCTTTGTTGTTTAAAATGTCGCCCGCTTTCACTAAAAACTGCGCGATGTTCTCGTTATGACGCGTGTCTGTGTACGGTGCAACGATGCCGTAGTTATCCTTTAGCCATGAGCTTGTATATTCTGTATACCATAGCTCATCGCCTTCACCTTTCATATCCATTAAGTAGTTCGTATCTGTCACAATCATATTGTAATAGAAGCGATCTTTCGTTTCTGGATATTGATCGACGAAATATGTGCCTTGTTGATTCACTAAGTTACGTCCGTAGCCAACTTGTGTGTATGGCTCGATTGCCCATGGTAATTTTGAGTAGTTGCCTTCTGCTGTTAACCATTTTTGTGAGCGTACGTAATGATAATTTGTGTAATCTTTATACGACTGCATTTCTTCTTTTGTGTTGAATAGTTTTTCGTTCGTTAACATAAACCAGCTTTCGCTAATTTGACGCTTCACGTTCGTATTTAACGTTAGTTCAAACGCTACTTCGTCGGTACCGATTTCAACATCACCTGTTGAATTTTCCTTTACGAATTCGCGCAGCACGCTATGCTTGCCGTTGCTGTAATGCCAGTTGCGTTCGTACGATACGAAGTTTTGTCCTAACATCATTTCGTAATCATTGTCACCAATTGTGTACACACCTTTTACGTTCGATGTGTAATCGATGCCAAATACGTTGTCATGCTCGCGCTCTACACGCTCTTTATATGCAAATACATCATATTCGCTTTGGTCTTTGAAAACGATGTAGTATGGGATTTCAAAGCCCCAGTCCCATTCGTTTTCGAAACGAGTAAATACAAATTGGTCGCCGTTATCAACCGTGCGTAACACCACTTGTAATTTCCCCATATCTTCATATTCTTTTCCTGTTAATTCACGCGTTGCTTCATCTGTCTCGCGCGTCATATGGTACGTATACGTCTCATCAGTGGCGTTTACTTTTTCTTCTTTATCGTAGCCAAGTTCCTCAAAGTCAAAGCCGCCTGCGAAGCGTAAATACACATCATCACGTACATGGACGTCCAATGTTGCTTCTTCAATTGCAGCGGATACTTTTTCTTCACTACGCGTTTGAAGCCAGCTTTCAAGCCAATATGAGCCCGCTAGTAACACAAGTGTGCCAATGATCCACACCGAGACAAAATATTTAATTTTCATCCGATTTTCCCTCTCCACTGTAAGTCATTCATCTTTCATTATATAAGAAGACAAGTCATTTATAAAGCACACGGTGAAAAAACGTTCGAACGAGCTACACATTTTCTCATATGCTCCACTGCTTAAGACGCGCTTTTTTAAAAAAAGCTCCATTCATCATAAAAAACGCGCTAGAAAAGACAATTGCCTTCTCTAACGCGCCTCTATTATTGCTTGCTATAGTATTGTACAATCCCGTTGTAAATTGACTGTGCGTAAATTTCAACGTATTTGTTGCTCACTAACTTCTCGCGGTCTGATGGATTCGAGATGAAACCAAGTTCCACTAAAATCGCTGGAATATCCATGTTGTTAATTACGTAGTATGGATATTTTTTCACGCCACGGTTCGTCATTTCTGCATTTTTCACGATTTGATTGTTAACGAATGTCGCTAAATCAATATCTTCTTCATACATATCACCTGAAGATACAGAGTAGAACGTTTCTGCACCTTTTGCTGATGTTGATGATGCCGCATTTACGTGAATACTAATGAAGATCTCCGCAAAGTTATTTTTCGAGAATGCTACACGTTCTGGTAACGTTGGGTACGTATCCCCTGTACGTGTCATTTTCACTGTTGCACCTTGTGCTTCAAGTTTTTGTTTTACTAAGTTTGACACTTTTAAGACGATTGCTTTTTCCGCATAAGAACCACTCATTGCGCCTGGATCTTTACCGCCATGACCTGGGTCAAGCACGATGACACGGTTTTTCACAACGCTGCCTGATTGGTTTAATAATTTTAAGTACGATTTATGCACGTACCCTTTAATGCCTGAATGCGTTGTTACACTTGCCCAGTAGCCGCTTACGCTATGTACAGTAACAACATTGCCTTTGCCTAGTTTACCAAGTGACGCTGCGCTTGCTGATGCTGTTTTACGTACGTGTAAGCCGCCTACTGTTACGCGACCTTTCGTACCGCTACCAGCATTTACTGTTGGATTTTCCACAACTGGTGGCTTTTCCGGTACAACTTCCACTGGTTTTGTGTCAGTTGGTTGTTCAACAACTGGTGGTTGCTCTTCCACTACGACAACATTCGTGTCTGCAATTTGTACATAGGCAGGAATGTGACCGACCTTCGTTAAGTACCAACCGTCTAACGTTGCATACACAGGAATTTTTGCACCTTTTGCAAACGTCCCTACTTGTGCTGTTTGTAACGATGGCTTGCTGAATGCTCGTGTTGTCGCAACGTTGGCAACAACCTCACCTGTTACAGCACCTAACTCTTTACCATCTGCATCTAACATTTTTGCATATGATTGAGAAATATAACCGAATTTCCCTTCATACGCTACTTTTAACCAGTTCCCATCTTGACCATATACGTCTAAAAGGTCACCCGTTTTTACACGGCCAATAATATTTGCACTTGCTGATGCTGTTAAACGAACGTTTAAGTCCGCAGCTGTTACTTTCGCTTTCCCGATCGCTACGTCGCTATCTGTTACGTCTGACCCTTGTGTTGGAGAGTCTAAACGGAACTCTTCGCTATTAGCGCGCGCTACGAATAACGCAAAGTGCTTACGTGTTACAGTGTTGTTCGGTAAGTATTTACCGTTATCACCTGTTGTAATGCCGTTATAGTAAATCGCATTAATGTATTTGTAGTACGGATGTGTTGATGTAATATCAGAGAAACCTGATGCGTAGCCGCTCGTTGTTTCAATGTTTAACCCGAATGCTTTTGCTAACACGAAACTCATTTCGTCACGTGATAACGGTTTGTTTGGCCAGAAATAGCCACCTTTTTTAATGTTGAATAACCCTAATTCCATTGCACGTTCAATATAGCCAGATTGCTCTGTGCCTACATGAACATCGACAAATGACGCATTTTTCACGACTAATGGTTTGCGATCTGTTGCTTCAATAACCATTTTCGCCGCCTGTGCGCGTGTTACGGAGTTGTTCGGCTTATAAATCGTTGTGCCGTTTGCTTGTGGGTATCCTTTAATAACCCCTAAGCCAACAAGATAGTTAATTTCTTCATAACCATCTGCTCCGACTGGTACGTCTGTAAACTTACTTGCTGCGCTCGCATTTGTTGAAAAAACAACCGACAATACCATTACAAACGCAAAGAGCATAATGCTCCATTTCTTCTGTAACAAGATGAAACATCCTCCTTCATGTTGATTGATACATGGTGCATCAAAATATATTCTTTCGCTTCGCTATGCAAAGCTATATTTAAACTTCAAGCATACGTCCTTTCTCTTTTTCGACGGATCCTTGAAACTTAAAATCGTATATCACACAGCAAAAAACTTACCTTCTATAACTTGTATAAAAGGTAAGCTCTTCTGCATGTATAATTGAAAAGCTAGCCGTATTCACAAGTGCTATTAACTTGTACTACGAAGCCATTCGAGTAATATCACTTATTGTAAAGCTTTTAGACGATCCATGAACGTCGTTAATTGGCGATTTAATAAATAGTCATTAATACCGAACATACCATCTTGCTTACCAGTTGTAATACCGTTTGAAGCTAAAATTGATACTGATCCTGCTGACCAGTGACCATCTGTATCAGGGAATGTTAAGTATGCACCTTGTTGGTTTAAGTCAAATGCGTTAACAAATACTTTTGCAATTTGTGCACGTGTAATTGGAGAAGATGGGTTGAAGCGACCTTCTTCATTACCTGTGAAAATACCTAATTCATGCATAACAGCAATCGCACCTGATTGTGGGTGTGTTGCAGGTACATCGATGAATCCTGTGTCACGTGGTGTTGTATCTAAACCTAATGCTGCTGCCATCTCTGCTGCAACAACTGCACGTGATGCATATTTCGTTAAGTCGATTTGTTCACCTTTTACTTCACCAGCGTCTACAACAACTTCTGGTACTGTTTCTACTGGCTTTTCTTCTACTACTGGTAATTCTACTACTGGCGCTTGGTCAGTTACAAAAGTTGCAACACGACGTGCCCCTATGTATCGCTTACCCCAATAAGAATCGTTTAGCCCGACAATTTGAATCCCACGGCTTACACCTGAGTGGATGAACTTGTTATTACCTAAATAAATACCAACGTGTGAAACACCGCGACCAGTTGTGTTAAAGAATACTAAGTCCCCTGGTTGTAAGTTTTTCTTCGCGACTGCTGTACCTTCGCGATATTGTGTTGATGTTGTACGAGATAATTTTAAACCTAATTTTTTGAAAACGTATTGTACGTAACCTGAGCAGTCAAATCCTGCTGTCGTTGTACCACCGTATCTATATTTAATACCGATATATTTAGATGCTTCTTTAGTTAATTCATTTACTGTTACAGAAGATGCTGCTTCTGCTGTTTGTTGAGTTTGTCCTAAGCCCGCTACGAACATGAATGTTGCAAATACTGGAATTAAAACCTTCTTTTTTAGACTAGACATGTGAATGATGTGCTCCTTCCAAGACTCTTGGGTCTCTTTTTTGACCTGATATAAGATTACCATAAAAAAATTCGTTGTAGTTTTTCAATTGTGTAACGAATTTTGAAATGCACAGAAAAAGCCGTCATTACGCGGTTTATGCGTAAAAACGGCACTCGAAGACATACAATTCTTGATGAAAAATTGCACGTTTGTAATGTTCCTGTAATATTTCTAGCCTTTTGTCATACTTACTTCTTCGCAAAATGCTGCACCCAGTACAATGAGCCATCTTTTGCTTGCTGGACACCTACACCTGTATGCGTAAATTTAGGATCTACGATATTTTCACGATGAATAGGTGACTTCATCCAACCTTTTACTGCATCTTCTGGTTTCGTATAATGATGCGCTAAATTTTCACCATACGCTAAATAGCGATAATTAAAGAGCGTCGGCAGTTCTTGAAATTCGCCATAAATTGGTGATACGTGTTCGAAATAATTTCGTTCCACCATATCAATGGCCTTTATAAGTGCGACTTGCGATAACGCGGGATCCGACACTAAAGGCGGCAAATTCACTTTTTTACGTTCAACATTCACGAGGTCTATAACACTTTTTACCCACGAATCATTATATTGAAACGTAAAAATATATTTTTTTTGCAAATAATCATAAATTACTTCCCGATTGGCAATTTGCGCTTGGAAACGCATCGTACGCTCCATAAAGGCTGCTAGCTGTAACTTCGTCAATGCGCGATGTGGATAAAAGCGCGCTTGTGTATTGTTAATAATGCCGATATCTGCTAGTGACTCAATATATGTATTCGCCCAATACGCAGCTGGCACATCACTAAACTTCGAATCATTTTTCATATCTACATTTAATTGAAATAAAATCGCTAAAATTTTCGTCATTTGTGCGCGTGTGATCGGTTGTTGCGGGTTAAAATATTGCTGTTCTTTAATGACCCCAAGCTTCACGAGTTGCACAACGACGCCATACCCTTTATGCGTAGGGGACAAGTCTTCAAATTGAAGCACTTCCGTCGTCGGCTCATCTTTAATGCCCTTCATTGCGGCAAGTGCAACAATCGCATCAATACGCGGAATTTGTTTATTTGGTGAAAAGTAGCCGTCATACGCAGCCATATATCCTTGTTCAACAGACCATTTCGCCGTGCTTGCTCCCCAATGTGAAGCAGGTACATCTTTATAAGCAGCGGTAGCTGTTGTCGCAAAACTAACGATACATAAAAATAACAATACGCTCATAATTGTACGCATATGCTATCTCCTTTCTTTCCGGAACGTGCTAAAAAATGATTGCTCTCAAAATATACCATGTTTTGACACTAAGATGCAGTTTTCACGAAAATGTCATGAAAAAAACGGGTATAAAAGTGCCTATCACTTTTATACCCGTTTTCGTTACGGATTCGTATTTCTAGCTGTCTCATATTCCACTAATGTCATGTAGTTAGCAACGTGCGCTTTGTGCGCCTCATCTAGCTTGTCATACGCTTTTCGAGCAGCTTGTATTTTCTTGTCGATCTTTTTCGGATCTGTCGCTTGTAGTTGGTCAATGTTTTTCATTACCTTCTCAATCGACTTCACCGTTTTAAGCGCTTCTTTCAAACGGTCGTAGTTCACGACGAGCTTGCGATACGATGATACAAGCTGTTTGTAGCCTTGTTCTGCTGAACGCACATCTTTTACGTACTCTGGTGATGAAATAGCTAAGCCTTGAATGATCGTGACGATGACATTGACGTCTTTCACTTCAAGTTCCGCTTGTGTAATGCGAAAAGCATTTTCCACTTGTTGCTTTTGCTGTTCCGTTAACCCGTCATACATTTGACGCACCGTCGATAGATCGGTTAAGAAATATTGGCTCCTCGGCTTTAACGCTTTAATTTTTTTCGATACCGATACAGGCTTTTCGTATTCTTTTAAGATGTTAAAGTTATACACAAGCTCTTTTTGATTCGGCTTTAGCTTCGCATATGCTTTTTGTGCTTTATCAAATGCAGACATTAAGCTTCGCGGATTTTCATCTAACGCATTAATAAGTTCTGCTGCTTTTAAGATCGGTTTAATTTGCTTCTCAATCGCTTGGAGCTCTTTATATTTTGAAACAATTTTTCGCGCATCTTTTGATAATGCGTTATACGCTGCGCGTGTATCTGCCACAAATTTAATGTAATTTTCTTCAGGTTCTTCGCCTACTCTTGCGATGCGCTCATCTACATAATTCGCCTCTGCAATCAGCTTTTCTGCTGCAATGATTTTCGCATTCGGCTCATAGGCATCGACAATTGATTTAGCGGTCGTATCAAAGGCATTGTATTGCTCACGTAGCTTTTGGACGTCTTCACGATACGTTTTTGAAGATGTACGCAGCTTTGAAAGAGCTATAATGAATTCGCTCGCTGGCGCACTCATTGCTAAAATGCTCGCATTGCGTACATAGGCGCGCTCTTCTGGTGTTAGTTTATCAAATGCTTTTTGTGCCGTATTTACTTGCGACGTCAGCTTGCTACTTTGCACGTCAATTTTAGCGATGAGCTCTTCTACTTTTAACACGTCTTTTGCAAGTGTTTCAAACTTTGAAAACTCCGCTTTATTTTCGACGTGTTGGCGCTGTCCACTGTCGAGCTTGTAATACGCTTCACTTACTGCTGTTAACGTATTCATTAAATCGCCCACTGTCGCACTTGCAAGCGTCGCAATCAACTTCTCAACATCTTCAATTTCTACGAGCTTTTGCTCTGCAGCTGCAATTAATTTGCTATTGTTCACATAGCTTTGCTGCACCGCTGTTAGTGCGCTGAAGCGGCGTTTCACATCCGCGACATCGTCTTCAAACGTTTTAGACGATGTTTTTAACCCATTGATCGCCAGGACAAGCATTGCGGGCTCCGCATAGTCTTGTAATAGTTTAGCATTTTGCACAAACTTTTTATCCGCTTCTGATAACGCATCGTATTTTTTCTTCGCAGCATCAGTACGCGAAGCAAATGTTGTTGCTGACGGTGAGATGGCATCAATTAATGCGACAACTTCCATCGCGGCACCGAGCCCTTTTTCATGATCAGTTACGACAGCATAACCGACAACGAGCTTTCGTTCAGCGCTTGTTAACGTGGAATATAACGTCTTAGCAGCGGCTAAATCCGCGACAAATTCAGCAATTTGCCCTTCTGTTAACGTCGCTGGGTTTTTATTTACTTTTGCAATTAATGCTTCGAGCTCTTTAATTCGACTTACTGCTTGCTCATGCTCACTTAAACTATCGATATTCCCTACCGCATTTTGTACATCGCTCGTGGCGCTATCATAATGCTTGCGCGCTGCTTCTACTTTTGCTTTATATTGTGCAGCGGGATCCGTTAATTTAATGTTGTTGATCTCCGTTACAATCGCTACAGCTTCCTCATACGTCGTTAACAGCTCTTTATTGTACACGTAGCTTTTATTCGCTTCTGTTAACGCGTTATAGCTAGCTTTTACCGTATCTACACTTCTTGGGAACGTGCTCACTTTATACGGATTAATCGAAGCGATGCTATTGATCACTTTCGTAATTTTATCAGCCTCTTTTATTTTTGCATCTAACATGCCATATTGTGCTGCGTCTTTATAGGCCACCTTATACGTATTTAATAACGCAATGTATTCTTTGTAGCTCGCTTCTGTTACTACCCCATTTGTAATCTCGGGCGTACATGCGCTAATGTTCGCTGAAAAGCTTACTGCGTCATTAATAGCCTTACACGATTCATTCGTGGCATTGGCAGTAGGACTTCCGATAAATAATGCGCTTGAAAGTAAACTCATTGCGACGATTTTCTTCATCGTCTTCATTCCTTTCCTTCTTACAGTTCTACTTTATATATCGACGGTGCTATATTTTTTTGAATATGAGCGTAATGCCAACACTAAAACAAGACAAAGTGTTTGAGACAAAATAAGTGCAATCAGGAAATATCACATTTTCTGATTGCACTTTTCTGCTTTTTCGATCACTTTGCTTCGAGCAGGCAATTCTTTCGGTCATGGAGGCGAACACGAAGTTCGTCATAAAGGTGGTGCCACAGGACGTGGCGTTTACCACCTTACTTGAGCCTGTAGTCTCAAGCTCATGCTCCTGCGGTTACTCGTCGCAAAAAACATATGCTCCTGCGATTACTCGTCGCAAAAAACATATGCTCCTGCGATTACTCGTCGCAAAAAACATATGCTCCTGCGATTAC
>JAHAYH010000130.1 GCA_018384745.1 Caryophanon sp.
TCTTCTCTCAATTTATCGTGCTCAACGTCATCAATAACTACGAGGTTGTGTACAAGCTAACCATCTAGACCAGAGACTATCTACACTGAATTGTTAAATTCAACTACCCCAAGTGCATCAAAAACATTGAGGTTCATCACCGAAAGCTGGGGTTGACACCTGAACCTACATGTTGCTTGGAACAAGAGGCGGACTCCAGCGGGAAAGCATGCCTCGGTGTGGAAAGCAACTCTAACTTATAAGAGCCAGTTACTTTATATACGTAAAAAATACTAAACAATTGCTTAAAACAAGCATGTTCCCTTGTTGATTCACGCCACTAAAAAAAGCACCTAACAAGTTCTCACCTGTTAGGCACTTCAAAATTACGCTATGGGCACTTTTGGGCACTTATTAAAAAGTCCCAACCTTTAAACCCTTGCTACAACTACTCTTGAATCGCTGCTTCTAACGCGATCACCATCATGTCGTTGAACGTTGTTTGACGCTCTTCAGCAGATGTTACTTCACCTGTGATGATGTGGTCAGATACCGTTAACACTGTTAATGCTTTACGACCGAATTTTGCAGCTAATGTGTAAAGTGCAGATGTTTCCATCTCTACTGCTAATACGCCGTATTTCGCTAATTTTTCGTTTTGTGCTTCGTCAGAGTAGAACATGTCAGCTGTGAAAATGTTCCCAACACGTACTGCTAAGTCAGCGTCTTTTGCTGCGTTGTATGCTTTTAATAAAAGATCAAAGTCAGCTGTTGGTGCGTAGTCGATGTTCCCACCGAAAATAACGCGGTTTAATGAAGAATCTGTTGAAGACGTTTGCGCGATGATGACGTCGCGCACTTTTACGTCTTCTTGGATTGCGCCACATGTACCAACGCGGATTAATTTTTGTACGCCGTATTCTTGCATAAGTTCTGTCGCGTAAATTGAAATAGATGGTACACCCATACCTGTACCTTGTACAGATACACGTACGCCTTTATACGTACCTGTGTAACCGAATGCGTTACGTACAGAGTTGTATTGTACAACATCTTCTAAAAATGTGTCTGCAATGTATTTTGCACGTAATGGATCTCCTGGAAGTAATACGATTTCTGCGATATCGCCTTGTTTTGCATTAATATGAACGCTCATTTAATGACCTCATTTCTACTATTTGTCTCTTATTCATCATAACGGAAAGACTAGTTATTTGGCAATGAAAGTGTTGTTAGACGTCCGAAGTTGTATTTTTCTGATAACTTTCACACATATTTCGTCGCATAGCTTTCCCACAGCTCGTCAAATGTGCGGGCGTTTAGTGCATCATGTGACAGCATCTCAATATAGGACGAAATCTCCTCATAATCTGTGGATTGTTTCGGGAACTGGGCATCATGAAATGCTGCTTCCGCAAAATGCGTAGCAGGCTCCTCCATTTCTCCCCCGCGGTATGTTAATACGTATGCATAAAATGTCTTTCTACTCACTATACCCATTCCTTTCAAAAAATATGCGTGCTCGACCGGCTATCGCATACTCGACTGCATTGATTATACACAAAAAAAATCATTCGAAACAATGACTGCTTCGAATGATCGTGTACTTACGCAAACAATGATGCATATTCTCCGTAGCCTTCTTCTTCCAACTTACTGACCGGTACGAAGCGAAGGGCTGCTGAGTTGATGCAGTAACGTAAGCCGCCTTGTTCTTGCGGGCCGTCTGGGAACACATGCCCTAAATGTGAATCCGCCGTTTTTGAACGAACTTCCACGCGGCGCATGCCGTGGCTTTCATCAAAGTGCTCCGTTACTTCCGGTGCGTCAATTGGCTTTGTAAATGCGGGCCAACCACACCCTGCGTCGTATTTATCCAGCGATGAAAATAATGGCTTGCCTGAAACGATATCGACGTAAATACCTTCTTCAAAGTGTTGGTCAAATTCATTGCGAAACGGTGGCTCTGTGCCTTGTTGTTGTGTTACGTAATACTGCATTTCTGTTAGCTCTTGTAAGCGTTGTTCTTTATTTTTCATGTAAATTCCCCCAATGTGCTTGTTTAAAGGCTTCGCGCCCTGAACCGACTGCGTAACGGTTATAGTGCGCTGGATTTTTACGATAGTAGTGCTGATGATATTCTTCCGCTGCATAAAACGGCTTCGCATCTAAAATTTTCACCGCAATCGGACGATTAAACTTATTCGAAGCTTCTAAACGTGCCTTTGATGCTTCTGCGATGGCACGCTGTTGTTCATCATGTACAAAAATCGCCGTTGTATACGATTCACCGCGGTCGTAAAATTGTCCCCCTGCATCGGTTGGATCAATTAACGTCCAGTATAGCTCCACTAACTGTTCATATGGATAAATCGTTGGATCAAATGTGATCTGTACGGCCTCTAAATGCCCCGTCGTCTCGCTACATACTTGCTCGTACGTCGGATTGGGCACGTGCCCACCTGTATAACCAGAAATGACTGATTCAATGCCTGGCTGCTCATCAAATGGCTTCACCATGCACCAAAAGCAGCCTCCTGCAAATGTTGCTTTTTCCATTATTGTCCGCCCTCTTTCGTCGTTGGGATAATGAGTTCGATTTGAATTTCATTCGCTACTAAATCAAGCTTTTTCGCACGTACGCGCGTTCCTGAGTCGATGTTTAAGCGCGATAGATCAATATAAATAGAGGAATCGGTCGATTGCACCGTCACCCAGTCGGGGAACTGTACGGCTTGTCCAATTAGCTTTAGGACGTATTGTGGTGGCAACGATAAATTCCCAATGTTCATCGCTTGTTGTTCTAAGCTAATGTTGCCATCTTCATGAACAACCGGATCAAACGACATCGCCACTGGAATCGCAACGCCAAATATTTCAAGCTCACTCGTTAAGTTGACTGCATCCGTAATCGAGAAGTCAAACGGCACCGGTGATTGCGTAATCGTATCTTGTAAATAATAACGCGCGATCGCCTCTAATTCTGGTCCTGTCGTTTGCAGCATGACGACGTTTCCGCTATGTTGCTGCGCAGGTTGAAGCTGCACACGCTCTCCGCTAAATAGCAATGCCACCAACACTGCCAGCACGAGTATGACAGCCGCAAACAACGTAAAAAATGCGACTTTCCATTTATTCACCTGTCATCATCCTCTCAAAGCCAATTTGCCCGTCTGACATTTCTTGAATGTTACAAAGCTCTAATGTAACGATAGCACGATTTGTCATATTGTCATAGCCTTGTGCATTTGGATGGAAGAAATCGGTATGATACACTAAATCATCGTTTGTTAAAAATAAATCTTCAACCGGCACAAAGCACGCGTTCACATCTTGGAGTGCTTGTGCTTCCATGACGCTATTAAAACGATCCATTACTTCGTTAAAATCATTTTGTTGATCCGTAATGAGCGTAAATGGATTGTAAAAGCCTAAAATAATGAGCGGCGCATCTGCGTTGTGCGCACGAATATAGGCAAGTATGTCTTCATAACGCTCGCGGTACGCTTCTAGCTCTTCATCAAACGGCTTTGTCGTATTTAAGCTAAACAAATCCTTTTTAATCACTTTCATAACATCGTTACCGCCAATTGAAATCGACAATAAATCTGCTTTTGCTAGTTGATCATCATAATGCCCTTTTTCAAGCAGCTTCAGCAGTTGATCACTCCGGCGGCCATTTTTGCCACGGTTATCCAACTCAACATTCGTAATCGTTGGCCATGCACGCATTTGCTCTGCCAGTCGACCCGTCCAGCCATATCGGTTTTCCTCATCCCCAATGCCGCGCGTCAGTGAATCGCCTAATGCTAAATAAAATAGCTCCTGTCCTGGCTGCGGTTCAATAAGTGGGACCGCTTCTTCAGGTTTATGCACTTGTTGCTCTTTAAGTTCCTGTTCTTTTTCATGCACTTGTAGCTGCTGCCATTCATTAAACGTTTCGGGGTAGTAGCTAGCTTCCTCATCTGCTGGATCTATACTAACGGAACAACCCGTAAGAATGAAACAGCTGCACAGCACTGCAATTCGCCACTTCTTCATACAAATCGCTCCTTCCTTTTCCCTCATCATACCACCGTTGTTTCAACAATATAATAGTACAACACGTATATTTTTAAGCTTTTTTTGTCCTTAGTCGTATAGCATTTGTAATGGATACTCGACTGTATTGTTTTTCCACCTTTTCACAATAAAAAAACACGCTAAACGAATTTCTTCGTTTAGCATGCTTGCTATTCGGCAAAGTACATAAAGCCGATTGCTCCTGGACCTGTATGCGTTGAAATTATTGGACATGTAAATGCTGTATCAACGTTTGTAAAGCCCGACTGCTCAATTAATTCTTTTAGTGGTTGACCCATTGTGCTCATGCCGTCTGCGTGTGAAATACCAACTGCTTTCACCGTTTTGCCAGCTGTTTCTTGCTCATATTGCTCGAAGCAATATTTCACGACTTGCTTATGACTGCGCACTTTCGCTACTTGTAAAAGAGAGCCTTCATCCATCGTCGCAATTGGCTTAATGTTTAAAAACGATCCAAGTAAGCCCATACCGCGACCGATGCGGCCACCTTTCATTAAGTTTTCCAACGTATCGACAACGACAAATAAGCGCGTATTCGCACGCACGACATCTAAACGTGCTACGATGTCTTCTACACTTGCACCTTCCTCGCGTAGCTTCGCGGCTTCACGTAATTGGAATGCTAAGCCCCATGCGATGAAAAATGAATCGACAACCGTTACATCAACGTCTGTCATTTCAGCAGCTTGACGCGCCGATTGGACAGTACCACTCATTCCACCTGTCATATGAATCGAAATAATGCGGTCACCTGGCTCTGTTGCAAGTGATTCGTAAATTTCTACAAATTTCCCTGGTGCTGGCTGTGAACTTTTTGGCAACTCTTTTACTTCTGCCATTTTATGTAGAAACTCTTCTTGACCAATTTCAACACGGTCGATGTATGTTTGCCCACCTAACTGTATTGTTAATGGCACTACATGAATATTTAATTGTTGTAATTCTTCGTTTGAAAGGTCACATGTTGAATCCGTTACAATGTGAATTCGTCCCATTCATAAGCACATCCTTCTTTTTCAGTCTCTTAATTTTACAAGTCGTAATCCGTACTGTAAAGATGACATTTATCATGTGCTACGAAAAAAATGCATATAAACGCAGTTATTGCGCTGTTTTCTCGTAAATACAATAGCGGAATGTAAAGCCTTCTTGAGCGGTTAACGCCGGCTGTTCATGCACAAGCGTAAATTGTGGATACTGTGGGAAAAACGTATCGCCTTCAAACGTCGTATCAATATGTGTAATATATAACCGATCCGCCAGTGGCAATGCTTCTGTAAAAATTTGTTCCCCACCAATAATCATTTGTTCATCTGCCTCACGTGTTAACGATAATGCTTCTTGTAATGAGCCAACCGTTTCAATGCCTTCCGCTTCGTATGCACGATTTCGTGTAATGACGATATTGCGGCGTCCAGGCAATGGTCTGCCGATTGATTCGAACGTTTTACGCCCCATAATCACAGGCTTCCCGATCGTTTGTGCCTTAAAATATTGCAAATCACCTGGTAAGTGCCAAGGCATGGCATTGTCTTTTCCGATTACGTGCTTGGCATCGTGTGCCACAATTAATGAAATCATAATGTGTCCCCTTTTAATAAAGTGTCAGCCATTGCAGTTGCTCTATGTATAACGTAATAAGCGTCGCTGCACAGAGCGCTGGCGCAAATGGCATGATGTGCTGACGCTTCCAAAAGAAAAAGCAAAAGCCCATTAAACAAGCGATAAACAACAGCATAAATAGCTGCTGGATTTGCACAATAGCGCCTAAAATGAAGATAAGCTTCACATCGCCTGCACCGACGCCTCCCGTTATGCGGTGCAACGTATACAGTAGCGTAAAGCCAACTGCTGCTCCAACTATCATACTATAAACATCTTGCTGCAAGCTATACAATGCACAAAGCGGGATTCCCACAAATAGAAGCACGCGGTTTGGCACAATCATATAGAGCGCATCTGCGACACTGACAATGACACAAAACATCAATAAGCAAAGTAACAGCAACCACTGAAGCGATGCACCGTACACCGTAAAAAATAACGCACTGACTAAGCCACCAATCAGCTCCACAGCCATGTACTGCCATGAAATACGCGCATGGCAACGGCGACACCGGCCACGCTGCCATATAAAGCTTAACAATGGCACTAACTCGTACCAATGCAGCATATGTTGGCAATGCGGGCATTGCGAACGCGCCCACCACCAATTTTGTTGTTGCGGCAACCGCACTCCGACAACGTAGCTAAAAGAGGCAATAATCGTGCCAATGACGAACGCCATCGATTTCACGTCCTTTTTTAACTATTAGTATAAGGTGCACGCATCGCCGCTACAATAAAGCTTGGGAAAATCAAAATTTAGCGTAGTTATTGATTTTTCGCAAAATCGACTAAATCTTGTGACATGATATGGATCTCCCGACGCATTCATTTGCTGCGTTAGCGCCGCTTGTGTTTGCGCAAGGTCATTAATTTGCAGCATATGACGTAAAATCATATCGATCGATGCTTTCATTTGCGTTAAGCTTGTTTCAATATTATTCGTTGCTTCCGCTGAATTGACCGCCAATTTGCGCACTTCATCAGCAACAACACCAAAGCCCTTTCCTTGACTACCCGCACGTGCTGCTTCAATCGCTGCATTTAACCCAAGTAAGTTTGTTTGGTCTGCCAACTCACGAATAAAATTTGAAATTACTTGCGTCTCATCTGCAAGCATTTTTGCATCATTGGCAGCGAGTGCGGTTTTTTCTTGCGTTTGTGCTAGCTCCTGCGCCTGGACTGTGATCGAGTTAATGCCGCTGACAAGCTCTGTAATCGACGTCGATAACGTCTCCATGCGCGTCGTCGTTTCCGTTACCATAGCATCCTTTGTGCGCTCTAACGACAAATCGCGAATGATCCCTGCTAAGCGCTGTGGACGACCATCGGCATGGCGCATCGTTTTGCCGCTTGCATGAAACCAAATATACTCATTGTCTTTTGTTAAAATACGATAATCCACTTCAAACGGTGTATGTCCTGTGCGGTCTTCTAAATGCCCGAGTAAATCTCCCATGACCCGCTCAATATCTTCTGGATGGACACGCGCTTGCCACGCTTCGAATGTGTTCGGAAAGTCGGATTCATCGCGGAAGCCAATCGCGCGGCGAAATTGGTCACTCCACCAGTAACGATTTTGTGGATTGAACGGATCGCCTTCTATAAACGTAATATCCCATGGTGATTCAACAAGCGATTCATTAATTAAATCATAGCGTGTCACGACATTTTGCAGCTCCTCTTCATTCACTTTTTTATCGTGAATGTTCATGACCGTTGCAATTAAGCGCACAGGTTTGCCTTGTTCGCTGCGAATGGCGGTGCCAAATGTATGTACCCAGCGATATTCGCCATCGCCAAAGCGCATTCAATGTCGAAAGTAAGATCGGATCTTGTTCTGGTGGTACGAGTTGTTGTAAATCGACGATACCATTCATCAGTTCGTCCTCTCGATAACCGAGCATTTTCTTTAATGATGGTTCAATGATAACGATGTTTTGCGGATCCGCGAATTCATGATTCGCTAACTACACTTCCCAAAAGCCCACTTCATTAATACCCATCACCACTTTTAATTTATACAGTAACGTTTCTTCACACTGTTCATACAATGCTAATGCCTCGTTTATATTTGCCAGTGTTTGCTCGAACTCCGGTGCTACACTTTCCACCGTATAGCGAAATGATCCATCCGGCTTTTGCGCTGCTGCTTTATGTGCCTTACTTTGTGTTTGTAATGCTGGAACTGCTGGAACGGTATTGTCTTTTTTAAAAAACATACTTATCCGCCTCCATCATAGTTCAATTAGTTTAGTAAAATATACCCTCTAATATGAAGTCAAAACTATTCAGTCTGGTCAAAATAATATATATATCTAACATATATATGTGATAAAAGCACAAAAAAAATGGCGCTCTCCGGTAAAAAGAGCCCCATTTGTAATTCTCGATTGTCATGACGACAAATATGATGTTACGTTATACCGCAATCGGTGCTTTAATCGCTGGATGCGGGTTATAGCCTTCGATTGTTAAATCTTCCATTTCGATTTCAAAAATCGATGTCTTTTCTGGATTGATTTTTAATGTTGGCAGCGCTCGTGGCTCACGTGATAATTGCTCTTTTACTTGCTCAATATGATTTGAGTAAATATGTGCATCTCCTGCTGAATGAATGAATTCGCCGACTTCTAAACCACATTCATGTGCGATCAAATGTGTCAGTAGTGCATAAGACGCCACGTTAAACGGACAGCCAAGTAGCGTATCGACAGAGCGTTGTGTTAACATACAACTTAACTTGCCGTTTGTTACATAAAACTGGAACATGACGTGACATGGGGGCAATGCAGACTTACTTCCTTTTGCACCTGCATTGATGACATCTTCTGGATTCCAAGCATTGACAATTAAACGACGAGAATCAGGGTTTGTTTTAATTTGTTCAATGACATCCGCTAACTGATCAATTTCATTGCCTTCTGAATCTGTCCAACGGCGCCATTGTTTGCCATACACATTGCCTAAATCGCCGTATTTGTGCGCAAAGTCATCGTCCGTTAACACACGGTCACAGAAGTCTTTTAACTCCTTTTGATACAGTTCGTTAAACGCCTCATCAACTAAGCAGCGGCGGCCGAAATCGGTCATATCTGGTCCTGTATATTCGTCTGACTCTACCCATTTTTTGAACGCCCATTCGTCCCAAATATGATTTCCATATTGTAACAAATAGCGGATGTTTGTATCGCCTTTAATAAACCATAGCAGTTCACTTGCGACTAGCTTAAAGGGCACACGCTTCGTTGTAAATAGCGGAAAGCCTTTTGACAGGTCGTAGCGCATTTGATAGCCAAATACACTGATTGTCCCTGTTCCTGTGCGGTCTTCTTTCTTCACGCCATGATCTAAAATATGCTGTAAAAAATTCAAATATACTTGTTCTACTTCATTTGCCACAATCGTACACCTCCGAAAATAATTCCATTCTTCATTATAGTCGAAAAATGGTCATGTTGTTAGCATCGTTTTGGCTGTTCTTTTGTACATATTCGGTCAACCGTCCTACATATACAAAAAGAGACACATACAATTAAAGACGCTACTCGGTATTCCTTCGCTTGAGTAGCGTCTTTAGTCAAATGTGTCTAAATCATCGTATAATTCAATTTGCTGTTCCAACGATTATGTTACCTCCTTAAGTATGTGCGTGTTATTTTCAAGAACAGACAGCATTTGAAGCAATACTTTTTCTTCCACCTTTCCAGGCATATTCACTTCACGTACTATGATCTTATTTAATTCTAAAATTGTGCTTACGTCGAGTCTATGTTTCTCTGCTAATTGAAACGCTCGCTCTAAGTTACCGGTCAACATCGGCATTCCTCCAATAATATTTTGTATTTGTACAATTGTACATCTCTATTTTACACTGAAATTCAAAAAATTTCACGCTCTATCCGCAAAATATAGTACTTTTTTCTATTCATTAGACGAATATTCAGATTCACGCTATAATGAAGGACATTCTATACGAAATGAGGGATTTTGCATATGGCATTTCCACAAGATGAAGACGGCTTAGTATTACAAGAGTTACAAGATGAAGGTGTCGATTTTACTATTTTACATGACATGGACTTTTTCGTCGGAGCGCCGTCTGAGCAAGCAGCGAATAACATTAAAGTCGCGATCGAAGAAGCGGACTTTTCAGCGGAAGCTGCATTTGATGAAGAAGTAGAAGCGTGGACGGTATTTGTATACGTATCAACGTATTTAGACTACGACACAATCCAAGAAATTAAAGAAACGTTAGACGCACTTGCAAAACCATTTGATGGCTTCTACGATGGTTGGGCCGTTTTATTACCAGAAGAAGAATAGACAAACTTTTAATAAATTTATGTTTATATGTGGTAGGTTTAGGAAATAGTATAGTACATTTCGTCATTAGACGTCACTTCAGCAAACGCTTAGTGACGTCTTTTTTTGCAAGTAGTAACATCGTCGCATCAGCAGTACACTTCACATGCAAGTAATTCACTACACTAGTTGCTTAAACATCATCATCCATGAACATATAAAAATGCCAGATGGAAATGGAGCGTTTCCGTCTGGCATGAATCATTTATTATTTTAAGTTTTTCCGTAAAAAGTCTTGCGTACGTGGGTGCTGCGGATGATCGAAAAACGTTTGTGGATCCCCTGCTTCGACAACTTCACCATCTGCCATAAACATCACTTTGTTCGCCACTTCTTTCGCAAAGCCCATTTCATGCGTCACGACAATCATCGTCATGTGCTCTTCTGCTAAATCTTTCATCACTTTTAGCACTTCACCTGTTAGCTCGGGATCAAGTGCAGATGTTGGCTCATCAAACAATAAAATTTGTGGGTTTAACATAAGTGCACGCGCAATCGCAACACGCTGCTTTTGCCCACCGGATAAGTTCGATGGATAAGCGTCTGCTTTTTCTGCTAAGCCCACTTTTTGTAATAAATCATTGGCACGCGCACGGATTGATTTAGCGTCCTCTTGCTTCAGGAGCTTTGGTGCGACTTCTAAATTATCGCGTACCGTTAAATGCGGGAATAAGTTAAAGTGCTGAAACACCATGCCCATTTTCCCTGTAATTGCTTTAATTTGTGGCAACTTCGGATACACACCGTTACGAATTAAATCGTCGCCATCAATTTGTACCGTACCGCCGTCAATCGTTTCTAAATGCACAAGGCTGCGGAGCATCGTACTCTTCCCTGAACCAGATGGCCCAATGACAGCGATGACGTCATTTTTTTCAACGGTAAATGAAATGTCCTTTAAGACGTGTAATGAACCGAATGATTTTTGTAAATTTTGTACGTTAATTAATGTCATATGAACACCTCTATTCAAACTTAAAGCGGCGCTCTAGCCACTTGAAGAACATTGTTAATACTAATGTAATGATTAAATACATCAGTGCAGCTACTAAAAACGGCACGATCGTAAAGTCGCGGTTTACGACTGTTTGTGCGTAATGAAGCAGCTCTGGTACAGCCACAGCATATAACAGCGCTGTATCTTTTACGAGTGTAATGGATTCATTTGCAAGCGATGGTAACGCCACGCGGAACATTTGTGGTAAAATGATGCGCGTTGTCGTTTGAAATTTATTTAAGCCAAGCACTTGTGCCGCTTCATATTGCCCTTTATCAATCGATAATAAGCCTCCACGGAAAATTTCTGCAAAATAAGCAGCATAGTTTAAAATAAAGCCTAAACATGCAGCAACGAAACGATCGAGTACTAAATATTCCCCAACGACCGGCAACATCGGTAAACCGAAGCAAATAATTAATAGTTGTAATAAAAGCGGTGTGCCACGCATGACGTAAATATACGTTTGGGCAAACCAACTTAATGGCTTAAAGCTACTGCGAACCGCTAGCGTTAGTAAAAAGCCAAGTGGAATCGACAGCGCGATTGCGATTAAAAATAGTAAAATCGTTGTTTGTGCGCCTTCAAGCATCGGCACAATCATCGACATAAAGTCTTCCATCCCAGTTTCTCCTCTCAAAGTGAAAAGGAGCTGTCCGTGTTAGCTAGACAACTCCTGAACATGCGTAGATCATTATTAATTTAACACGTTGTTCTCGCCGAACCATTTCACTGAAATTTCTTCAGCTTTCCCATTTTCATTTAACGCATCAAGTGCTGCTTGTAAGTCTTTTAACAGCTGCTCGTCTTCTTTACGAACACCAACACCGTATTGCTCTGGCGCTAATGATTCTTCAATAATTTTAAATGTGCCGTCCTCTTGTGTATTATAGTACTTCGCTACAACATCATCAATAACAACCGCATCAATACGCTTCGTTTTTAAGTCCGTTAATGCCATAACATTGTCACCAAATTCCGCAACGCTTGCAACTTCCTTTGAAATATCATTTGCATTAAACGCATCAAGTGCTGATGATAATGCTTGTACGCCGATATTTTTATCTGCTAAATCGACGATCGAGCTAATGTCTGAATCAGCTAACGTCATAATTACTTGTTCATTTTTTAAGTATGGTTTTGTGAACGCTACTTTTTCTTTACGCTCATCTGTAATCGTATAACCGTTCCAAATTAAATCGATACGCCCTGACATTAATTCAGATTCTTTCGTTTTCCAGTCGATTGGTTGGAATGTAATGTCAACACCCATTTCCTCGGCTGCAGCACGTGCATAGTCAATATCGAAACCAACGATTTCATTTTTTTCATCACGGAAGCCCATTGGTGCGAATTTATCGTCAACCCCAATAATTAACGCTTCTTTTTCTGTTGAATCCGTCGTTGTTGTGCTTTCTTCTTCACCACAAGCGGCTAATACGGCTGTAAGTGCTAACGGTAACGCTAGCATCGATAATTTACGTTTTGACATGTTTAATTCCTCCACATTTCACTTTCGTCTGCTAAATCACTAATGTGTTAATAGATTAGCATGCCAACAAAAAAACGTCAAGATGCTGACAAAAAAATTCCTATCGTTTTTGTTACAGCATTTGGATAGAAACAAGGTATAATGGTAGTCATGTTTGACATATTGATTTAGAAAGGAGCATACATATGAACAAAAAGTGGTTCATTGCGCTCGTTGTTATACTTGTCGGCATCGGCAGTGTATTTGCTTACCGCACGTATACATATAATCAAACGCAACAAGCGTATGCAGACCTGCGCGCAGCTTGGGTGGATGCCGTAACAACGAAACAATTTGATGCGTTACCAGCGCTCGTTTCTAGCTCTTCTTTAAAAGAAGCTGGTTATACGGAGGAAGATTTAGTCACGAAATATACAAATATTTTTAACGGCATTGAAGTGGAACATGTCGCGATCACGCTCCAACAAACGGAGGAAGCGGTTCTCCAGTATACCGCTTCGTTCGACACAGCTGTTGGGAAAATCGAAAACCTTCCTTATAAGGCAAACATTGTAGAAGAAAATGAGCAGTATAAAATTGCTTGGGATGCGACGATGATTTTCCCTGATATGCTCGCAACGGACAAAGTGCGCTATAGCGTCGCTCACCCAACACGCGGCGAAATTGCGGACCGTAACGGCGTCGTCATTGCGGAAAATGGCGAGCGTCCACAAGCAGGTGTTGTACGCAGCAGCTTAGGTGAAGGTGCGGCACGTACAGAAAAAATCGCGGCGATTGCTCGTGCTCTACAAATTACACCTGGTTTTATCGAAACACAGCTTGCCCAAAAATGGGTAACGGATGATGTATTTGTACCATTAAAAACGATGCCAACTGCAGAGAAGCCCGCGATTGATGGTGTGCTGTACCAAATGACAGCAAGCCGCGTTTATCCACTCGCTGAAAAGGCAGCGCATTTAATTGGCTACGTTGGCAAAGTCAACGCCGAAGACCTTGAAAAAAACCCCGCACTTTCCGCCAATGATGTCATTGGACGAAGCGGCTTAGAAAAGGCATTGGATGCGCAATTACGCGGGCAAAAAGGCGGCGAAATTTACATCGAAACAGCAGATGGAGAGAAGCGGTCAACCATCGCCACAGTCGACGCAGTACACGGGGAAACGATTCAGTTAACGATTGATGTATTAGCGCAGGAGCGTGCGTATGACGCGCTTGGCGACGGTGTTGGTGCAACGGTTGTGATGGCACCGACAACCGGTGAACTACTTGCGGTTGTCAGCAAACCATCGTACAACCCAAACTTATTTGTAACAGGTATTTCACAAGCGCAATATGCGGCGTATAATGACGATCCAAACAAGCCATTTATCGCGCGTTATAGTGCTCGCTATGCCCCAGGCTCTACGTTCAAGCCTATTACAGCAGCGCTTGGCATTGAAGCGGGCACATTAAACCCGACTGAAGCTATTGCGATTCCTGATATGAAATGGCAGCCAGACAGTTCATGGGGTAGCTATTACGTTTCACGCTTAAACTTTGCGGCAACCGTTGATTTAACGACGTCACTTGTGAAATCAGACAATATTTATTATGCACAGCAAGCGCTACGCATGGGCGGCGATGTGTTCCGTGAAGGGTTAAATAAACTTGTATTTGGCGAACAATTCACATTACCAATCGCGATGACGCCTGCACAAATTTCAAATGAAGAAACGTTTACAGCAACGACGCTTGTTGCTGATACAGCTTATGGACAAGGACAAATGCTGTTATCCCCGCTTCAAATGCTCGCTACATATAGCGTGTTACCAAACGATGGGGAACTTGTTTATCCAAAGCTGCTGCAAACGGACGAAACGAAAACGAAGCCTGTCTTTAAAGCAGAGACGATTGCGACGATCGAACCGGCTTTAGTGCAAGTAGTGACGTCTCCTGAAGGAACAGGTCACATTTTAAATGCGGTACCAAACGTTGCAGCTAAAACAGGAACAGCTGAATTAAAAGCAACGCAGGAAGGGCGCGGTGTTGAAAATAGTTTAATTTTAGCGTACGATACAGCGAACACGCGCTACATCGCGGTATCGATTATCGAAAATTATACAAATACACCGAGTGCTGCGGAGCGCATCGTTCCTCTGTTACAAAGCTTCCAATAAAAAAATGTCATCAGCGAATTGTGCTGATGACATTTTTGGCATTACGCTTCTTTCATTAATTCGCTATGTTGCACTTCTGTATCGATGCGGTCTAGCGTATGCGATAAGTTTTGGAACGATTGCTCTAACGTTTCAATAAACTCATTGCCATAAATATTGCGTACAATCGCTGTTACTTCTAAAAATTCCGGGAAGCGCCCGTACAGTTCCTTAATTTTAAGCGAGCCGTCTAAAATCGCATGCGGTGTATCAAAGTAATGACGATTTGCTTCATCAATTAATGCCTTTCCTTCTGGCGTAATTTCGATATACGTATTACGCTTATCATCATTGCGCTTTGAAAACGTTAAATATCCACGCTCTTCTAGTTTTTTCGAGAAGTTAAATGCCGTTGATACGTGCATCGATCCGTATTTAGCAACGTCTGACACAGAAGCTCCTTTCATATAGTATGTAATCGTTAAAATGTGATGCTCGTTAATATTTAAATCGTACGGCTTGATCCAACATTGCCAATCTTTTTCAATGACGCGCCACAATGCTTTTGATAACTGGGCAACTCGTTGACTATACAGTAATTCCTCTTTATTACGATAAACGAATTCTGACACACAACCACCCTTTTCTGTTCAATTTTTTTGCGCAGCTCACATGCGTTAACTACACAAATCTTTCATTCACTAAATATTATATCAGAAAAACCTAAATTGAGTAATAATTCCAACAAAATATTTACCCGTATTTTTTAATTACAAAATTTACGGTTTAAAAAGCGAAAAAAACATCTTTACGCTAAAACATTATTTTTATTTACTGATACCGCTGAAAATCGCTTTCGCTAGACTTATTGCAATATAACGAAAACGTATAAAAAAAGAATTGAACAGATCGCTCAATTCCCGTAATCATCTGTATGTAAGTGCGTTACAGCGAACTAATTTGTTCACCCTCACGCATACATTGTTCAATCGTTGTCGTTGTCGTCGTCAGCATGCTAAATTCATAGCCGTTACTCGTCACCCATGCATTGACGGCTGCGAGCAATGTTTGCTGTAATCCTCGTGCACGATACGCTGGTGTTGTATATGCATTTGATAAATACACGTACGGCTTCGTGACAACACCTGGCACAGGTACGCGCTGAATACATTTTGCATAAATATGTGCCACAATTTTTCCATCGACTTCTGCGACCCAAACTTTCCATTGTGCATGTGGTAAAACATCCTCTAAAAATAGGCGATATGTTTGCGCAAACGCATCAAATGTTTCCTCTGTTGGCGCATGTCCGATTAGCTCCTCTGTTTGTTGCCATCGTAGTTGAATTAATTGCTCTATGTCATGTATATTTGCTAAACGTAACATCATATGTATCCCCTCCATACTTCTTTTTATTCGACACGTTCAAACGTTTCCCTTTTTTCTTTCCCCTTTTTTTCATTTTATAACGTCGCAATAAAAAAATACGATTCGCATTGAACGAATCGTACTTTCATGTTTACTTGCCTTCCGCTTCGATGCGTGCGACATCTTCTGCCGATACACGAACGCGCTTTAAGAATAACGATAACACTAACGCTACTAATGTTACGACTAACGCTACCATAAACGATACTTGAATACCGTGTAATAAGCTTTGTTGTGCAAGTAGTGCTTGTGCAGATGGATCGGCTAATTGCGCTGGATCCATATTTGCTACGAGTTTTTCGCCTTCTTTTGTTGCTTGGCTATTCATAATCGTTACAAATAACGCTGTACCAATCGCACCTACCACTTGTTGTGCTGTGTTGTTGACCGCTGTACCATGCGGATTTAAGCGCGTTGGTAATTGGTTTAAACCATTTGTCATAATCGGCATCATTACCATCGACATACCGAACATGCGCAGCGTATAAATGACGATAATATACGTGTATGTTGAATCTAAATCTAAGTTTGATAATAAATACGTAGAGTATGCTGTAATCGCTAAGCCGGCAAACGCTAACACACGTGGACCGAACTTATCAAATAGCTTCCCTGTAATTGGCGACATTAAGCCCATGACAATCGCCCCTGGTAACATCATTAACCCTGAATCCAGCGGCGAAATGCCACGAACAGATTGCACGTATGCAGGTGTTAAAATCATCCCTGAGAACATCGCTGCTGCGTTCACCATTGAAATAACTGAACCAAGTGCGAACATCGGATATTTATAGACGCGTAAATCCAATAATGGCTCGTCTAAACGGAATTGACGAACGATGAACCACGTTAAGCCAATCGCGCCGACAACAATCGGTGCAAGCACGTGTGTTACATCGTCCCATCCTTCTGAACTTGCCATTGAGAACCCGTATAATAAACCACCAAAACCGACGATTGATAACACAACCGATAATACGTCTAATGATGGATTGCGTGTTTCCATAATATTTTCAAGCTTGAATACCGCTAATATTACAGATGCAACCGCAAACGGTAAAATCATTTCGAATAGTAAACGCCAGTCCCAAAACTCTACGATATACCCTGATAATGTTGGGCCGATCGCTGGTGCTGTAATCATTACTAAACCGAAAATCCCCATTGCTGCCCCGCGCTTCTCACGTGGGAAGCTAACAAGCATGACGTTCATTAATAATGGACCCATTGCCGCTGAGCCGGCTGCTTGGATCATACGTCCAATTAACAAGAACGTAAAGTTTGGTGCGAAGGCTGCTAATGCAGTACCTAATGTGAAAATGACCATACTTGTAATAAATAATGTACGGTTTTTAAATTTGGTAATTAAAAAGGCAGATACAGGAATTAAAACACCACTTACGAGCATATATCCTGTTGCAAGCCATTGGACCGTCGAATACTCAATATCGAAGTCTGTCATAATTGTTGGCAACGCTACATTTAATAACGAGTTATTTAAAAATGAAACGAACGCGCCGAAGAACAGAATCGCAATTACTAAGTACGGCGGTTTTTTGAAAGTTTCTGTTTGCATGTGTACGTTTGCTCCTTGCTGTTGATCTATTTTAGTCACTCAAGAATTTTATACTACAGGTACAAATTTGTCCAACAAAAAATACTAACAGTACAAAAATAGTTCGTGCCACAAAATATCTCTGCTGTTTATTCGATTTATTCCTCCTTTTGATGCAATAAAACCTCTTTTCACATGCCTGGAAATGTACTATAGTGAATGAAAGTTGATCATTGGAAATAAGAGGGGGTTTAATCAATGAATTTAGTAAAAAGTGTATTTTCATTAAATGATGAACAGTTCCGCGATGTAGAGCGTGCCCTTTCTCTCGATAATATTATCGCGATGGTGCGGCCTGGTTATAGCGAAACACCACAATACATCGGTGGCTTTCAAGATTTTTTCATTTTCTTTTATTACGAAGAGCTTCCATTATTCGATTCTGAGTTAACCCTCATTTATATGACGCGCTATGAAATTATTCAAGCATTTGCAAAAACAGCAACGGTAAAAGCAATGAAAGCGATGACGGTGGGCAACTTAGAACATGCGCTACTGGCTGCTGTCACTTGCACAAATATTTATATTGATATTTTCCAAAACGTTATTCGCCAAACGCTGCCACCAGAGCATGTAAAATTTCATGAAACATTTGCTTATGCGGATTGGCAGCACTTTTTCAACAAACAGTTCCAAAAAATTGAAAGCTATCCGAAGCTATTTGTCCAAGTACAAAGCGAAATTATTAAGCAGTTTTGGGCGTACATTCGCACACAGTCTGATGCGTTTGAGCGTGAATTACTAAAAGCAAAGCAGTTTTTGCAAACATATGTAATGACAGAAATGCGGTTATTTTCGTCATGATTCCCGATGCAATAAGGAGGTAGACGCATGTTACAAACGGATGTGTCAAAATTACTCGACGGCATGCACTATTTAATTGAAAACGAACAATACGATGCGCTCTTTACACAGCTACAGTTTGCTGTCACGTTATTGCTTGAGCAGCAACATATCGAGGAAGTGATTGCGCTGTTTGATCAGGCGATTCCGATTTTACTAACCGAGCATAAAGTGAGCATTGTGCGCGAATTAGTAGAACTTGTAATGCCACATGTTCAACCGGACGATGCATATCTGTATGGAAAAATGTTATTTTTCTCTGGCCATGTTTATTTTTTAATCGAAGAAACAGACCAATCCATTCATTATTACCGTCAAAGTTTAGGTTATTTTATGAAATGTGAGCCTGTGCCATTTCAGAGCATTGCCATCACGTTATTAAACTTAGCCGCCTTAACGGAAAAAACAACGACTTATGAGACACAACTTTCGTATGCGCGCATTATTTCTGTCTTTAAGAGTATTAATACAACCGATGAAACAGCAAAGGATATCGTCAATAAATATTCTTTTTACTACGAAACTTGTTTACGTTTAGAACGATTCGATGACGCCTATGCCATCTTACTAAAATTAAAGCAATTAACATGCCCCCCGCAGTCGCGTGAGCAATTACAAGTTCAAGGTGCAGAGGTGATGTATTATTATAAAACGAAACAATACGACATAGCATTACAGCTCGTCACACATGTGTTAACTCAGTTCCCGAAACATCAAAACATTACGATTATGCTGCTCATGTACAACGTTGCGATCGACTGCTCGAACAAACTACAACACGTTCCTGAAGCAATGCAGTTACAAAAAGAGCGCGATGCGTTGCAAAAACATTTACAAATGCAACGAATGGAACTGAATGAAAAATTCCCATTGCCAACGAACACGTTGCCAGACAGCACATCGCTACAACTGATGTCACAATATGTCAATGACGCCTTGGCACAAGGGACATGCTATACGGTCATTGTATACGACGTCTCGTTATTTGAAGAAGGAGAGCAAACGACTATGCTGAAACAATTGCACACGGCTATGCAACAAACGTTTTCACAGCCGATTGTGTATTTTACAGCAATTAATCGCCATCAATCAGTTTACGTCGTGCCATGCGGGGAAGCGCACACGTGGGCACGCATCGAAAACGTGCTTGCGACATTACCATTTGCCCCATCATACGGCTATTGTCACTCATCAAAAGCAGCTATTCCCACGTTTGAACAATTGCTTCATATGTCGTATGCGTATATTTATTATGCACACTCGCAAAAAAGGAAGGTTACATAACACCTTCCTTTTTGTGCGCTTAAATGGCTGAATCGGCAGCAAAAAAATCTTCAATCCACTGTTCAATGCTATGTAATGGATGCGTCGAATCAAAGTGACGCGTCAATAAATACATATTGCGATTATATTTATCTGGAAAGACCGCTTAGAAAAGCAGAATATACCATCCACATAGAAGTCCCGCCAAATCCTTTCTGGGCTTCTGTCGGGTTGTCCATAGAGCCGCTCCCTATTGGAAGCGGAGTGCAGTATGAAAGCAGAGTTTCACTTGGATATTTAAATCAATCGTTCCAAAATGCGGTTATGGAGGGGGTTCTTTATGGCTGCGAGCAGGGGCTGTATGGATGGAAAGTGACAGACTGTAAAATCTGTTTTGAATATGGATTGTATTATAGTCCTGTAAGTACCCCCGCAGACTTTCGGCTGCTTTCCCCTATCGTATTGGAGCAGGCTTTAAAAAAAGCAGGGACAGAACTATTAGAGCCATATCTCCACTTTGAAATTTATGCACCGCAGGAATATCTCTCACGGGCGTATCATGATGCTCCAAGGTATTGTGCAGATATTGTAAGTACTCAGATAAAGAATGACGAGGTCATTCTGAAAGGAGAAATCCCTGCTAGATGTATTCAAGAATACAGGAACGATTTAACTAATTTCACAAATGGGCAGGGAGTCTGCTTGACAGAGTTATACTAGGAACCGCTGCCATCAATGATCCGAGTTTCCTTAAATATGCCCTCAGAGAATACGGCAATAGGATTGGTGTTGGGGTGGACCTGTAGGATGGAAAGGTTGCTGGCAAGGGATGGCTTGAAACCTCAGATAAGGAG
>JAHAYH010000139.1 GCA_018384745.1 Caryophanon sp.
AAGAATATATTCAGAACTATGATGAGAGTATGATACCAGTTATGAAAGCGCAAGGTTATCAATGTATCTATAAAGTTATATAACAAAAAGCCTTTCTAAAAAGGTCTTTTTGTGCTACTTTTATACGTAAAATACTTGCGCTGTAGGTGTGAGTATGTTATAATATACCTGAATTAATCGAATAAAAAAAGACGAAAGGTGCGCTAACACCTTCCGCCTTACCGAGTAAGAACCACTACTTCTTACTCAGTCTTTAATTTATTATACAGGATAAACGTATCTATGTCAAGGCTGAGCAAGAAAATTGTTCAGTCTTTTTTTTAAAACCTCGGTATTAAGTTCTCTGTATTTTTAGTGATTATTGGTCTTTCTAAAAAATTCTACCACATACTACCTAAAAATAGATAATGCTAAATAAGAAAAAATATGTTACAATGGGCTATGATTACTGTTGGCGGTTTGCCGACGATATAGAAAGGGTAATAATGACTGACAAATCTACTTTGACTGATGTTCAAAAAATCATTGTTCTTGATTATGGTAGCCAGTATAACCAATTAATCGCACGTCGCATTCGTGAATTTGGTGTGTTCTCTGAATTGAGAAGCCACAAAATCACAGCCGATGAAGTTCGTGAAATCAATCCAATCGGAATTGTGCTTTCTGGTGGTCCTAATTCTGTTTATGCGGACAATGCTTTTGGTATTGATGAAGCTATTTTTGAATTGGGTATTCCAATTCTTGGTATCTGTTACGGGATGCAATTATTGACTGATAAGCTCGGCGGAAAAGTAGTGCCAGCTGGTCAAACAGGTAATAGCGAGTACGGCCAATCAACACTTCGCCTAAAAGCAGAATCAAAACTTTTTGCAGATACACCAAAAGAGCAAACGGTTTTGATGAGCCACGGTGATGCCGTTACAGAAATCCCAGCAGGTTTCCACTTGGTTGGTGATTCGGCTGATTGCCCTTACGCTGCTATTGAAAACACTGAGAAAAACATCTACGGTATCCAATTCCATCCAGAAGTGCGTCACTCTGTATATGGTAACGACATTTTGCGCAACTTTGCCTTCAAAATTTGTGGGGCTAAAGGTGACTGGTCAATGGATAATTTCATCGACTTGCAAATCAACGAAATTCGCAAAAAAGTTGGTGACCGCAAAGTGCTTTTAGGACTTTCTGGTGGCGTGGACTCATCTGTTGTTGGTGTCCTTCTTCAACGCGCTATCGGCGACCAATTGACATGTATCTTCGTTGACCATGGTTTGCTTCGTAAAAACGAAGGTGACCAAGTTATGGAAATGCTTGGTGGCAAATTCGGACTTAACATCATCCGCGTTGACGCTTCAAAACGTTTCTTGGACTTATTGGCTGGCGTAGAAGACCCAGAGAAAAAACGTAAAATCATCGGAAATGAATTCGTTAGCGTCTTTGATGATGAAGCAAGCAAGCTAAAAGGTGTTGATTTCCTTGCACAAGGAACGCTATACACTGACGTCATCGAATCTGGTACAGATACTGCCCAAACCATCAAATCACACCACAACGTTGGTGGTCTTCCAGAAGACATGCAATTTGAACTTATCGAGCCATTGAATACCTTGTTCAAAGACGAAGTTCGTGCGCTTGGAACAGCTCTTGGTATGCCAGACGAAGTGGTTTGGCGTCAACCATTCCCAGGACCTGGTTTGGCTATCCGTGTCATGGGTGAAATCAC
>JAHAYH010000154.1 GCA_018384745.1 Caryophanon sp.
ATGCACAGGTTGAAGACGAAAATCAGACCGTTGACAATGGACACGCCGCTCATGGGAATGGTGCCCACCTGACCGACCATGATGTTGTCAAGCAGAGATACGAAATTTGTGATGCCGTTCTGGATGATAATGGGCACGGCGATTCCCAGAACCCGGCGATAAAACGCCTTGTTACCGATGTAACGTTGGAACATAGGATACTCCTTTAGTGTGGAGAGTGAAGAGTGAAGAGTGGAGAGACAATCTCCACTCTTTCTCCTGACCATTATTTTTTGCTGACAAGTTGAGTTTGCAGCGTTCTGGTTGTGGCTGAGAGCATTTTTTGCAGTTCCTTACAGTCTGCGTACATGGATTTGTATTCTTCCGGGTGAAGATAGTCGGTGTCATACAACAGTTCCAGCCAGTATAGTGTTTCGTTGCATTCTTTTAATGCTATATAGACTTTAGCAAGAAAATCCTTCTTGCTCATGGCGCATTCACTTTCTGCCAGATTCGCTCCGATACTGGTTCCACTGCGCAGGAACTGTTTTGACAAAGTGTACTCGTTTTTCTCTCTGCACAGGTGCTGATACAGGTGCACAACACGAATGGCAAAGCGTTTACTCGACGCTCATTCTTGGCAATTGGAAATCTGGAAAATTTCATTAGGAGTCAGGAATGTGGCAGACAGTGGATGCCTTGTTGGATATGTAGTATCATGCAGGCATTTAATCATAATGGTTAAATACTGGTTCATATACTCATATTTGCGTGAGGCTTCTGCGAGTTTGTCCATTTTTACTCCTAAGGGCAATTCCAGAGCCTCCAATTGTGAAATGGGCAGAACATATTAAGCAATAGACTTAAATTGTCGGTTAAGATGGATGATGGCGTGTCAAAATGATGCGCCATCACTTATTTTAACCCAAATCAGTCATTAGGCCGTGTAATGATTTTTCAGATTACTTCTTGCGGTCTTTCGGCTTTTATAAGATGCCTTTTGCTTGTTTTTAATTCGTAATAGTTCGCTATCACTCTTTAAATGGTGGCTGCTTCTAAGCCAACATCCTAGTTGTCTACGCAACTCCACATCCTTTTCCACTTAGCATAGATTTGGGGACCTTAACTGGTGATCTGGGCTGTTTCCCTTTCGACTACGGATCTTATCACTCGCAGTCTGACTCCCGTGTATGGATATATGGAATTCGCAGTTTATCTGGATTCAGTAACCCCTGACGGGCCCCTAGTCCAAACAGAGCTCTACCTCCATTATCCTCTCCACGAGGCTAGCCCTAAAGCTATTTCGGAGAGAACCAGCTATCTCCAAGTTCGTTTGGAATTTCACCGCTACCCACAACTATGAACCAACTTTATCCACTACTTATCTTTTCAAATTTTTCAAAATTAAGTAACTTCAAGTTAGGACCAGATTTTCCAAATTTGAAGAAATTCATAACTACACACCCCCAAAAATTACAACA
>JAHAYH010000054.1 GCA_018384745.1 Caryophanon sp.
ATTTTAAATCATGATAAATCAATTCTAAATTTTCTACAAATATCCTGAACCCCAAAAGATCATTAAGGGATTTATTTATAGGTACTAAAATAGGACTTTTCTTCAAAATCACGCTACCAGCGAAACACCAGGCTTTGCCTGGTCTTGCCACGAATGTGCAAGCACGTTTCCCTTATGCTCTTTCTCACAAAAATGCGCATACCGCGAAAAAAAGTGAATCATGTTTTGGAGAAAAAACAAAATCTTTTTTTCACGAGTCGATCCTCGTTCACAAAAATTTTTTCATGCAGCTCGTGCAACAAATCGTACATAATTTTTCTAAAAATGATTCGATGAATGCGTCATTTTTATTTTTTGACAGCGTCAGTTTCGACAACCGCAATCTAAAAAAATGGAATGCCTCGTTCGCATTTTGTAAATCACTCGCACAAATTGAAATGGCCTTCTTGTGAATTTCTTGCATCAAAAAACAAACGATTTCAAACCGAATGAACAACTTTTTTACGTAGGCGTGTCCCTTTTTCTTGAATCAATCCCTCAAAAACATCTGACGTACTCAAAATTTTTGTACTCGCTATCGCCCAAAAATCCAACGTTCGAATCTCATCATGTACCCAAAAGCTTCTAATGCTACAATATCCGCTCAATCCAGCATCAGCAGTTCACTCGCCGTATTTGCCCGCTAACAGCCTCTCTAACGCATCTAAAATCATTCCCCTATTTTAGAAATAGGATTCACATAAAAAACGTCTGTACGGTGCTGTTAAATACGAATTCTGGCTAACCTCAACTAAAAGGCAGCGCGGCTGCATCGGATATCGCGCTCAAATCCCTAACGGCTAAACAAGCAAACACCCAATCCCCATTAACGGACAAGGGAACCTCACAGTACCCCCTACACACAAAACACTATCAAACACCCCACCCATTTATTAGCGGACGCTTTTCCGAACTTTTTCGCTAAACCCTTGATGCGCCTAGCCGGAAGCCCTCGTGCGCGGGAAGATCCACACAGCCCCAAAAAGCCCCCTAAAGGCGAAAAGTTACCTCTGCGGTACCACTCTTGTTCCGGCACTGGCCGGCACTCGACCGCGCGGTATCGGGCGCCCCCGGTGCAGTCTACTGCCTGTTAGGTTCGATGCACTGCTCCGAGGGGATATGGAAGCACA
>JAHAYH010000096.1 GCA_018384745.1 Caryophanon sp.
ATTGACGGCAATGCCGCAGTCGCTGCTGAGCAGTGCAATGGCATCAGCCTGTGCTGACGTGTAGTTCCCTTTATAGGAATCCAAAATCTTGATTAACAAAGGAAAAACTTCTGATTTTGGGTGGCCAAAAAGCTCTTTGTGCTCGCGATACAATTGATCTAAGCCTTCGCCTTCGTAAATACCATTTTTGATAACCGAAACCCCATTTGGGTGAGCTGAGATTGCCCAATACTCACCCGTTGTTTCAGTTGGAATATCATAACCAAAGGCCTCACGAAGCTTCGTGCCTCCCCAAATTTTATCATGCATTTGCGATTTTAAAAATAACGGTTCTGACATAAATGCCTGCCTCCTCCAAGTCCATTCCTTACTGTACGTTTTATTTTAATAAGGTCCTAATGTATAGACCAATATTCCAATAATACCTTTATTATAACGCAGAATCCTCTTGTTTGTCTAGCATTCTTAAGAATGGATACCAAATAAATCCTACAAGTATAAAATCGACAATTTGGAGAAGTCCTCCTGCTAGCGAATTGGTTGCAATTATATCACTAAAGAATATTGGGACAGTCCAAGGTACAGACACACCTGTTGGAGCAGGCACGATCCCAATGGCCATAACAAAATAATTAAATGCTGTAACAATGATTGGAGCAATGACCCAAGGAATAAGAATCGTTGCATTTAGTACAATTGGTAAACCAAAGATAACAGGCTCGTTAACATTGAATATTCCTGCACCTAACGCTAAACGACCAACATCACGATATTGTTTCTTTCGCAAGAAGAATGCCATAATAATGACAACTGCCAAAGTCATACCTGAGCCACCTAAACCAACTGTAAATACCTCCATGAAAGGTTTTGTAATAATATGAGGAAGATGCTCACCTGCTTTGTAGGCTTCCAAGTTTTCGAACATTAGAGTATTCCAAACGGGATCCATTACCGAATTTACAAGAATTTGTCCATGAAGTCCGAAAAACCATAAGAATTGAATAAAGAAGATAGCAAGAAACGTTGCCCAAATACTACTTCCCAAACCAACTAACGGAACTTGAATAATATTATAAATAACATCATGAAGATTGGTATTTAAACCAACTGTCACAATAGCATTGATAGCGGTAAAAATAGATAAAGTTAATATAGCTGGAATCAATGCGGCAAATGATTTAGCAACTGCAGGTGGAACGCTATCAGGCATTTTTATTTGCCAACCTTTTCGGCTAGTTCTACTATAAATCTCAGCTGCTATAAAAGATACAATCATTCCAAGAAACATCCCTTTAGCACCAAGTCGATCAAGACTTAAAACATTCGAAATCGTTTCACCACTATCGCTTGTGACAAAAAATGGTGTCAATATAAGGAAACTTGCAAATGAAATAGCACCCCCAAAAATACCTTCCACATCATAAGATTTTGATAAATAATAACCAATACCAAAAGTAACAAAGACGGTCATAATAGACATGGTTGCACTTTGACCACTACCTAACAGTTCGTTCAAAAGCGCTTTCATTTCGTCGTTTAAAAAAGGAAGATTACAAATAACCACAACAATCGAGCCAAACATGGTTAAAGGAAACGCCAACATAAAAGCATCTCTTAAAATTGATAGATATCGATTTGATGCTAATTTGTTTGCTACAGGTAAGAGCTTGTCGCTAATACTATCCAGAAATTTGTTCATAACTACGCCTCTTTCTTCTAATTTTATCTTTACAGTGTAAGTATAAAATATTCCCGCTTAAAAGTCTAGTATTTTTAAATATAAATATTGTTTTTTGTATTTAAAAAGTATATAATTTTATTAAAAATAAAATGAGGTGAAGCTTATGGTAACTTACACATTTCCAAATCATTTTTGGTGGGGTGCTGCTACATCAGGACCTCAAAGCGAAGGACGTTTCAATAAAAAACACGCTAATATGTTTGACTATTGGTATGAAATTGAACCTGAGGTATTTTATAACCATGTAGGACCTGATACAGCCTCAAACTTTTATAATAGCTATAAAGAAGATATTGCTTTAATGAAAAAAGTTGGGCTTAATAGTGTTCGTACCTCTATTCAATGGACCCGTCTAATCGATGACCTTGAAACAAATACCGTTAATCAAGAGGCACTAGAATTCTATAATAATGTCATCGACTGCTTCATCGAAAATGGCATTCGTCCCATTATGAATTTGCATCACTTCGATCTACCTGTTGAGCTTTATCACA
>JAHAYH010000098.1 GCA_018384745.1 Caryophanon sp.
GAGTAGTACAGATTGCACAAAATCCACGCCCCAAACACCCATTCGATTCAGCACCTTGCACAAACGACCTTTAGTCACTAACGACAGGGACGCAAGGGCTAGGCACTGGGGCATTGGCTTTAGTCGACTAATGCAGAGTGGCAAGGGGCGGGTGACTGGGGCATATGAGTAGGAGCCTATTTAGTTCAACTAAACGACTAGTTTAGTCAGCCTAGTATTTATGGCATTTTATACAAAAAAATTAGTGGAGATTTGTGCAATTTGACGGTTGACGGATTTTAGTTTTCATGGTATAATGTATATAGAATAAAAGAATAAGTTAGTGTGAGGGGCAACTAAACAACTAATTTAGTCTTTTAGTCAATTGGAACTTAGAAACTTGTTTAGTCAACTAAACGGAAAGGAGAGATTAGTATGACTGAAATCGTAAACATGATTAGTAGTGTTGGGTTTCCTATTGTGATGTGTCTGATTATCATGTACTTTTGGAACAATCAGTATGCAAAAACAATGCAGGAGTTACGTGAGACTATTAGTCGACTAACAGAGGTTGTTGCTGATAATACTAAAGCATTAGCACTGTTGGAACAAAGATTAGGAGAGGACGATAACGATGGCGAGCGGTAAGTTGATGCCTTTTGACTTTGCTTATTGTTCCGACAAATCTAAGGTGTTTGAAAATTACTGTAAATACACTTTCACAAGAACCCAGTCAATGTTTACATACGAGGGATTGCCCGATACAATTCCCGTACAGTGGTTGGAAAGTTATTTGCAGAGGAATGGTTCTTGTTGTATTGCAGAACATGAGGGAAAATTATATGCGTTGCTTGGTAATGCCGGTGGCGAGTTAGACGAGTATTATCAGCCTACCATTTACACAGTAGCAAATCCGGCTTTGGGTTTGAGTAAAAGTTTCGAGATTGGCAAAGATTGTGTATATTGTAAGAATGATTATGACGCAATCGGACTTGTTCCATTGGTTTCAAGATATTGTGGATTGATGACTGAGAACCTTTTGACGGTCAGAATATCCGATATCAATATGCGTATGATGAACCTACTTTCCGCACCCGACGACAATACTCTTCAGTCGACTAAACAGTATTTGAAAGACTTGGAAGAGGGTAAACTTGGAGTCGTTGGTGAGACACCTTTCTTCGAGGGATTGAAGTTACAGTCAAAAGGAGTTGGTAACGGAGATTATATGATACAGTTCATTGAGTTGCAACAGTATTTGAAAGGTTCAATGTACAATGAACTTGGTATCAATGCAAACTTTAACATGAAACGTGAAGCGTTGAGTGGACAGGAAGTTGCTTTGAATGACGATGCGTTAATGCCACTTATTGATGATATGCTTAAACAGCGTCGTGCGATGTGTGACGAGTTGAACCAAATGTTTGGTCTTAATGTTTCCGTTGATTACGGTAGCACATGGCATAGTAATGTGGTTGAAAAGCAGTTGATAAGTGAAGATGAACTTGGTGCAGATGGTGCTGAGAGTGAAGAAGCCGCTGGTGATGAAGCCGCATTACCTGACGACAAAGACCCGAACGCAGTTGACGAGGGCGATGTTAGTCGACTAAACGATGAAGAGGAGAGTGGTAGCGATGATAATAGCGACACTTCTTCTGATAGTGATGTTGATGAGCCAGATGAAAACTGCGAAGATGCTGACAGTGGTAGCGAGTCAGATGATGAATGTGGTTCAGATGCTGACACATCGGACGAAGATACATCAGAAGATGATGAAAGTCAATCAGAAGAAAGTGAAACAGAGGAAAGTGAAACAGAGGAAAGTGAAACAGATGAAAGTGAAACCGAAGAAGTAGACGCTGAGGACGAGCCAAAGGACGAGGAACCTGAGTCAAAGGACGAGGAACAAGAGCCTAGCCCTGAGGAGTCTAATGACAGTGAAGATGACGAGAAGAAAAAGAAAGGGGAGTGTAAGTAATGAAGTTGAAAGAGTATTTAGCTAACGCCCAGTTGTTTCCCCTTATGGGTGTTAGTCAACTAAACGCTATTGGCGAAGTGCTTGACAAGATGTTGAAAACACAACATGGTTTGAAATCCTGTGGTGCTATTATCACAGAATTTGTTGAGCCGGACGGAACTGTTAGTTTGGAAAATCAACGGTTCATCGCCAATGCGTTGTATCAAAGTAATAAAGCTAAGTGGGATAGCCTGATAAAATTTGCAAGTGAAGAGGTCAATCCTTTAGTAGAAAGAACTACAACAGTAAGAACCAAGTATGGTAAGATTGTTGACGAGAAGTTGGGCGGTAAGGATACTGTTAGTCAGACAGATAAAATTGCTGGTTTCGACTCAATTGACTTCGTTGACAAGGACAGCCAAGAGCACTCAACCACGCACGGACGTACATCAAATACCACGAATACAGGGACTGATGAAAAGACTGTTGAGAGTAGACTTACACAAGCAGAGGTTTTAGTCGACTATACACTTAACTTTTGGGATAAATACGGTATCACAAGAACACTGATTGCCGATGCCCTTAACTTTTTAACATTACCTTTATATGATTTAGATTAAGAAAGAGAGGAAATTAAACATGAAAGTAGAACAGATTGCAACATTATGTAACACAATTAGTGGAGAGGTGCTTGGAAAAACTGAAGTTGTTCAGAATGACCTTTCCAACGTAGTAGATTTCGGTAATGAGATTATCGGTACTAATAATCTCGACAACTATGTGAAGTCTTTGATTGACCACATCGGCAAGATGGCTTTTGTTGACAGACCTTATTCAGGCTCAGCACCTAGCGTTCTTATGGACGGTTGGGAGTTTGGTAGTATTCTTGAAAAGGTAACAATGGCTAAGTTACCGGAAGCAACAGAGAACAGTTCTTGGAAGCTGGTAAACGGACAGTCTTATGACACTGGTGTGTTCACTGCACCTGAGGTTTCTGCTAAGTTCTATAACAGCTTGGCTACTTATGAAATCCCTATGTCATTTGCAGAGAAGCAGGTTAAGAGTGCTTTCTCAAGTGCTCAGCAGATGAACGCTTTCTTCTCCATGATTCAGACTGCTATCGAAACTTCTATGACAGTTAAGACAGACGGTCTTGTTATGGACACAATCAACAGCATGACAGCCGAGACTTTAGTCGACTATAATGCCGAGGGTGTTTACACCGGTATTGGTAACAACAGAGCTGTTAACTTGCTTGCTTTATACAATGCAAGATTTGGAACTACTCTTACACCTGAGAAGTGCTTGACAGACGCTCAGTTCATTCGTTGGGCATCATTCATGATTGGTCTGTACAGTGGCAGAATGACCAAGTTATCCACACTGTTCAACATCGGCGGACAGGAGAGATTTACCGCAAAGGATAAGTTACATCTTGTTATGCTTGACGAGTTCGCTAAGGCGGCTGATGTTTACTTACAGTCAGATACTTTCCATGAGCAGTACACAGCACTTCCTAATGCTGAAACTGTACCGTTCTGGCAGGGTTCTGGTACTAGCTATGACTTTGCTAGCACTTCTGCTATCAATGTTAAGCATGGTACTCATGAAGTTACAGCTGACGGTATCCTTGCTGTTATGTTCGACCGTGAAGCACTTGGTGTGTCTAACCTCGATAAGAGAGTTACATCACAGTACAATGCTCGTGGTGAGTTCTATAACAACTGGTACAAGTTCGACGCTGGCTACTTCAATGATATGAACGAGAACTTCGTCGTATTCTACGTAGCTTAGTCGACTAAAAGGTTTGTGGTTAGAGGGGGTTAGTTGACTAAACTAACCCCCATTTGCATTAGTGAGGTGAGAATATGCAGTTAAAATTATATAAATCGTTAGACGAAAAGAACCGTATCCGTAAAACATTGACAAATGAACTCATACTCAACGGGGCATTACGTGATAATTCAAGTGTTATCAAGCCCACAATTCTTATTCAGACAGACCCTAGGGAATATAATTACGCATATATTCCGGAGTTTGGCAGATACTATTTTATAAACAATGTCGTTGCTATGCGTAATAAAGCATTTATCGTTGACTTGAAGTGTGATGTGCTTATGTCATATGCAGATGATATTTATAGACTTCGTGCATTGATTGACCGTGAAGAAACTCCGTCTCAGCAGTATGTTAGCGGAGATTTTGTATTAGACGCTAGGCATAATACAGAGAAGATAGCGTTTAACAATCCATTCACAGAAAAGAATTACATTCTTGTTACACTGAAAGGGGGCGATAACTAATGGCTACTTGGACTATGGTGTTTACTAATAGAACAGATGGTGTTATTATGCTTGGTGACATTAATCTTGCGATGAAACCAATAACTTCAACTGGAGCAACTTTTAATACTGCCTTTACGCAGTTATTTGCTTGTTATACATCTGATAGCGAATTTACAGTAAATAATAATTCGTTCACAGTACAAAACGATGACAATGGGTTTGAAGAAGATGGCGGTGCTACAATTACATTAGATTCATGGACGCCTAATTCTAAGCAGATGGATGTTATAAAGAAAATACCGGAATTAAAAAAATACCGATATTTTTTCAAAATTAATATAAGTAACAGAACAGCTAACCATGTTATAGTTACTTTCAATCCTGATATTACAGTAGAGCAACCTACACCACCAACTCCACCACAGCCAGTGGAAAAGAAGTATAATCTTCTTGATAGTGTGCCAGCTGGATATAATGTTAAAGGCTGGTATCATTATGACGGGAATAATAATCTTGTATTTGATGATATTGATGTTAGTCAACTAAAATATAATAAAGGTGATACGTTGCCTGATTTCTGTCTTACAATAAAAGATGGCTATGAGTACGACAAGGACTTGTGGGCAGATAAATGGGAAAATGGACCTTATCCAGTTCTTGCTAGTGCAGACAATTCTTCATATCGTAACGTTGGTATGCCACATCAAGAATCTGTAAATACTCCTGCTTTATGGATTTCTTTCAGAGGTGGTGATAAACAATTACCGGACGAGCTTGTTACATTTAGTAACATACCAAATCCAACAGTTGCTGTACCACATTATACTGTACAACTTGATTTGTTGAATTGTACTGCTGACAAGCCGACTGTGTCAAGGGTAAACAAGGGAGATAGTTATACTGTAAACTTCACTTCTGATGTTGGTTATTTGTTCACCGAACCGCCTTATTACGAGATTGACTTAGAAGTAGTATACGCTGAAATTATAGACTCGGCACACGCAAGATTAACTATTTCAAGTGTAAACGAAAACCTTACAATCACAGCACACGCAACTCAACAAGAAGAACCAGTAGACCCTACATCGGAATTGGCTTTTGTAAATGTCTACAATCCGACACAGAAACAACTTGTAGACGCTGCAAATGCGTTATTTATGAATTTTAGCACAGGTCAGATTGTTGATACTAACAAATATATTATAGCAATTCATAAAGTATTTGTTCCGGTTTCAACTGATGAAGCGTTGCAACCTATAAAATTTGGAAGTTATAATACTCAAGTAAATTCAAAAGTTGTAAATCTGAGAACAGCACGTGTATCTTGTGGTAAGGTAACAGTTCCGGAGTTACACCATAATGCACTTGACTATTCTCCATATACGACAGTTCGTATTTGGTTGCCATTTCTTGGATTTTTCGATTTGTCAATAGATGAATTATCCAATAAAGAAGTGGAACTCACTTATACGATTGACCTTGTAAACGGAAAAGCACTTGCAGAAATATCAAATGACGATGGTGTAATATATCGTTTTGTTGGTACTGCTTATGAGCGAGAACCTTATCACACAGAGTCGCTGAATAATGTGTCGACAGTGTATATCAATGGTGCATACAATATGGCTGACTATACACCGTATCTGCTTATTGAACGACCAATAAATCTTACTCCGTCTAACAATAACCTTGAGGGATTGCCGACGTATAAAGAGGTAACTATTGGTGACATGACTGGTTACATTCATTGCAAAAAGGTATTTGCTAAAGATATGATAGCCACCGAAGCAGAGAAGAATGAGATTGAAGCCTTATTGTGTAGTGGGGTTTTAGTCGACTAAAGAAAGGAGAGATTTCATGACTAATAATGAGTTCATTGAACAGATTGGTAAATGCGTTAAGAAATATGCTTATGTTTATGGGATTGAAGTTCACAGTCCTATCATAGCACAGGCTATTTTAGAAAGCGGTTGGGGTAAAAGTGGTCTTGCAAGTAAGTACCACAACTATTTCGGTTTGAAATGTGGCAGTTCTTGGAAAGGCAAGAGTGTAAACATGGCTACTAAAGAGGAATATAAGGTTGGCACGTTGACTAATATCCGTGATAACTTTAGAGTATATGACTCTATGGACGCTGGTATTAAAGGCTACTTCGATTTCATTAACACTAGCCGATATGCAAATCTTAAAGGTGTTAAAAGTCCTGAGGAATATGTAAGACGCATTAAAGCTGATGGTTATGCAACAAGTAGTAAGTATGTGGATAACATTATGAGAGTTATCCGTGATAACAAACTTACGAGATTTGACGATAAGGTGGGTGGAAATATGAAGAAAGAAGAATTGACAGGTAAGGTGCTTAGTGGTAAGGAGATTATTAACATTCTTGCTAAGAGAGTAATCAACGGAGATTATGGTACAGGTGTTGACAGAAAAGAGAAACTCGGTGAGTTATATCCGATTGTTCAGAAGAGAGTAAACGAGTTATGTTAATAAGAAAGGGTGTTAGTCGACTAAAGACTAGCACCCTTTTTGTTATACTATTGCATCGTGTCCACACTGTACCAAGTAGTTTCTTACAATTTCACCCACTTCGTTATCTTGATAGAACACTTTGTTATCTGCAAAGAATTGTCCTATCTTTTTGTTTATAGGAAGTGAACAATGTCGCATATTTCTTATGTGATTTGGTCTGTTGTCATACTCCAGTTCATAGATAATGTCCTTGTTTTCATCTTGAATTGGAGTTGTTTTTCTATGGATATAGGTGAATACTGTGTTGTCTACGTGAACAATTTCACATTGTAGAAGTTCATCGTTGAACCTCATAAAGTATGTGAAGATTATGTTATTTGGTTTGTATTTCACCGGTAGGTGAGGATACATAGCCATTTCCCAAGTACCACCTGTAATCATGGTAAGTTTAGGGTTATCGAATGCGAAGTAAATGTCGGACGGTTTTCCTTTCTTGGATATGGAGTCTGCATACTCCACAGCTACACGAAGTTTTGAATCTCCATATTTGTAAACTTCTATTGCACCTTTATCCATTTCTTTGATATGTGACAATCCCATTTCTGTAAAGTATGGACAGTATTGGTTTACTGTATTTCCAGCCATGAAGATTTTAACATCATTTCTCTGACGAACTATTGTTGAAACTACGTTCATAAATGTTACGAACTCATCGGGCAAATAGTATTGTCTTGTTAAGAACTCGTCAAAGAATATTGTTTTTACTTTAGGGTATGAGGTTGACTTGTCATGCTCTACATCGGATAATGCAAATCCGAAACAGAATGGCTCAGGTGCTGAAATCATTTTTCCAGTTCTTGAGTCAGGATTTGCTAAGTACCACTTTCCTGAGTATGAGTAGATTGTGGAATACTGACCGTCTGTTAGTCGACTAACAAGTCCGTCGGTTACTAGAGCGTCGAACATTTGCTGTCCACGTTTACCTCTAAAGTCCTCTTTCCAACGACGAACTAATGCTCCTTGATGACCATGTTTACAATAGTTCTCAAGGATATATTTGAGGATAGCATATGTCTTACCGTTAGAACGCTCTCCAAATATTATGTTGTACTGACAATCTTTTGAGAGTATTGGTGCCAAGCTGTAAAACTTGACACCATCTCCTTTCTTATTTTTTTCTTCCATATTATTTCTCCTTTTGCTTAATGCCACACATATAATCCCAAAAAGCATCTAACATTGAAATCTTGAATGGTGCTGGCTCTAAGTGGATTGACGACTTCTCGTAATAAGGAAACTTCTGTCCGAGATAGTCTACAACTTCACCTTGCCATTCTCTGTCTATATAGGTATGCGTGAGTTTACCAGTTCTTCCAGCTGGAATGTCTAGTGAACGAGTGAACGCATCAAACACTCCGTCAAGTCCATAGGTTTCTAACATATATTCTTTGATTGCTTTCTTGTTTACACCGGCAACTGTGAACTCTATGTCGTTACCCTTTTGAACCAAGTATCTTTTAGCACCAAGTGTTTTGAACTTATCGTATGTTCCCTCAAAATCCCACACACCAATCAACTTCTTTTCACCTTTTATAGTTTCAGGCTCAAAGTCTGACATTGGTATTCCGTGGAAGTCTGCTGCTTTTTCCAACTGTTCTCTAACATGGAGATTATAGTTCTTAATGAAGTCTTGGTGTCTATCCATATTTATTGCTTTGATTGAGTCTGTGTCTGAATAAACATAGTCTGAACCAAAAGCCTTAATTCCTTTGAACAGATTGTGTCTTGCGTGTGCTGTTACCCACACTCCCCAAGGATAGTAGAGGAAACGACTCGGGTTCTTGTTGTATCTGTTTAGTTGACTAACAGGTGTTTCTGAACCAACTTGCCATTCATCTGCATACATCTCTTGGTGGTACTCCAAGTCATCACGTACAATGTCTGTCACAGCCATTCCATATGCTGAGTTTAACATCGCCTTACCTTGCAGATACTCTTCCTCTTTTCCGGCTACACCTTTCAGCGTGGTCTTGTCCTTGTAGAATTTTACAAGACATTTCACAAGGTTGGTAGGTAGATACCCACGATAGAACACTAGGAACTTTCCTATCTTAATACCGTCCCATGTGTAGAAGTTACGGTATATGTCGAAATCGAGTTCGGTTATTGTTGTTTCGAGTATCTTAGCATCTATCACTCTACCATTGTTGATGTGATACCCCTCAAGATATGAACAACGTGATGATGATATTGGGTTCTCTATTGTTGTCAACGGTCTGAGATTTATGAACTGTACTTCAAATAAGCAACAATAGCTTGATAGATAGAACTCCAAATCTTTCATATCGTGAACTTCAACTTCTCTTGGACTAGACATTGGGAAGTATTGAGCCATCATAGTGAATGGATATGATGATGTGAAGTCTATCGAACCAACATCGGTAAGCGTTTCATTTACATAGTTGATATTCGCATGAGTGAAACCACCTTGGAACCCAGCTTTACACATCTTGTACTGGTCGTAGGTCAAGGTTAAGGATTGCATTACATCTCTGTACTTCAAACCCTTTAGTCGACTAACATCGTCATTCTGCTTGTGTATTGCAAGACATTCATCTTGACAGTAGCGACGCACGTAGCCAGTCTTTGTGTATGGTATGTGAGCTATGTCACCATTCTTGTCTATTTCTTCTTGAATGTAGCACACCACAACTTGAGTATCTTGAGTACAATACTTCAACTCTTTATCTGTTAATGGTGTATTGGAATGTCTGATAAGTGAGTAATCCAAATCTCCAACCATTTTCTGTGTCTTGTAGTATCTAAGTTCATCTGCTAACTTTGCTAATGAATAACCGGAAAGTCTGTACGAACAGCGAAACTCAACTCCACTTTTAGTTACTGCGTAGAGTGGTTGTCTTTTATCATCTGCAAATATGTCGTGCCAATCAAACCATTTACGCATAAACTGAAATTCATACTCAAGGTTATGTACGTAAATTAAACATCGTTTATTGTATCTGATTAGCTCGAACACTTCTGACATTATGTCAATAAATTGTGTGAACTGTTTCCATGTTCTTCCTATAAATGTTGTTCCATTTACATTACAAGTCCAAATGTACATTATTGCTTTCTTTGCAACTCCCTCGTAGAATGAAGAAGTTTCAATGTCAAATGAAATCGGAATGTTTAAGTAGTGAACCTTGTGTGAATAAACCCACTCAAAGTTCTCTTGGCTCTTAATGTAGTTTAGTCGACTAACAATTAAATCTCTGTCAACATCGCCTGTGTTAGAAGAAGAAACCTGAACCAAAGAATCCTGCATAAGGAACGATAACATCTTCATGTAGGTCACCCCCAAACGTCGAATTTTCTCTAGTGTTAAGGTCGAGTATTTCTGACATATAAGCCATAGCATCTTCGCCCTCAATCACCGCTTCATAAGTTGCATTGATAAGTCTTTGTGAACCATATAAGTCAATGGAAGCCTGAGCGAATGACGACCAATTTCTAAATGCCCTCATAACTTCCGACATTGTGTCGTCCATATATTCACCCTTTTTGTAGTGCGGCGGAATGTGTTCGTTCACACCTTTAACAAATTTACTGTCCCACAACTTTGCTTCTTCCAATGTAGAAGTTGGTTCTTTAAGATAAGTCTGTATCTGTGTAGCCACGCCTTTTAATTCTGTTTCAATTTTATCAAGTTTAGATAGCGACCTCTTACTGTCTGGCTCTAATAATTCAGCTTCGTTTATAAGTGCATCTAACTTCTCTTGATAATTTCCGTCATATAATTCTACTGCCGGAACTTTTTCGAGTCTATTATATATTAAACTCATGTAACTATCATCTGCTTTATTTGCGAATGGACTTAATTCTGAAACCATTCCATACAGTTCTGCAAGATGACTGTCAAACATTTCGACTATTGCAACATCATCTAAATCGTCAATCATTCCATTTCCAAACACATTGGAAACTTCATTCATTAACGCCTTAAATATGCCACCAAATATGCCCATAATCATATCTCCTTTCTTTTAGTCGACTAAACATTGACCTAAAAGCAAAACCTGTTTAGTCAACTAAACAAACGCGAATAGGGCGATACGGGAATCATCCCGCATCACCCCAATTCGCCTTGTGGATTAGATTACTTCTACGAGGGTCAGTTCGTCACCAGCTTTTGTTTCACCCTTAGAAAGCTTAACCTGAAGTCCACCCTGTCTGCGAAGTTCATCGCTTGCCGCCTTAACATCTCCGTCCATAGCATTTACGAAGTCTGTGAAGATGCGGTCGAGAACTGTTCCGCCGTTGCAAAATACAGTAGCGTCCTCGGCAATATTGAATACCGGATACTTGCCTTTTGACTTCTTGGACTGAATGTAATCAAATGCTACGATTGTTACACCGTCCGGATACTTCTCAATGAGTTCGTCCGTAGAGATTTTATCTCTGTCTGTCATTACCTCACTAAGAGTTGTCTGTCTTTTTGCCATGTTTCTGAAATCTGCCATAATTGTCACCTTTTGACCTTTCTGATTTTAACGACTTTACTGTCATAGTTTAATGGTTATCTATTGTTTAGTCAACTAAACAGTTTGGCGAACCGTTTAGTCGACTAACAATCTAATTAAGGAACTACTCTACGTCACACTCAACGCCTAAAGATTTATAGGCTTCGTCAAGTACGTGTGCTATACGTGTTATGCACGTTACGAACTCTCTGTGTGTGAGGTTGTTATTTTCGTAGAGTGACTGTGCAACTACTTCCCATATGTCGTAAATATCTGACGCAATTTGTAATGGGGAGTTGTCATGCAATATAGCCGATGTAATGTCTTGATACATTTCAATGGTCATATCGTCGATGAGTCTACGTGTTTTCGGGTAACTTGTTTCGGTTAACTGTCTTACTTTCATACTGTTACTTCCTTTCTTAGCTGACCTCATTTTTGGCTTTTAGTCAACTAACAATCGGCTCGTGTCCACCGATTGTTTAATGCTACTTGGTAAGTTCTGCACGAAGTTCCTGTAACTTAACCATGACTTCCTTAATCTTTGCGTCCACTGTTTCATTGTGGTCAATGTCTGCCATAGCCTTTGCGTAGTTCTCAAATGCTACCATAGCGGCGTCAATGTTAGTTTCAGCATAGCTTTCAGGTGTGGTATTCTTAGGTAATTTATCCTTGTCATACTCTCCCAGCTTTTCAGCCTTTGCAAGTTCAGACTTTTCAGTCGTTTCCTTAGCCTTAGTCGGGATAGCACGGATAGATGATACCGCGTCACGGATAGCCTTAGTAGACATCTGACAGTTAATCTCTCCAGACTGTAAAGCCTTGAGTACCTCTGAAACGTCCTCTCCGTCCTTGACAAGTGGTAACAACTCAATCATCTGACCTACTGTGAGTTTAGGTAAGTTCGGCTTGTAGTTGACCTCTCCCTTTTCATTCTCTGTCAAAAATGCCCTTGCACTTCTGAGATAGAGTGATACGGTCGCAGGCTTGTAGTCGAATACTACTCTACCATAGTCAGCAACTGTCTTGAATCCGGCGGTCTTGTAAGACTCGTCCTTGTCCATTGAGTCGAACTCGTGAGCGATTGCAAGGATTGCAAGATTGCCAGCGTCACGATATTTCTGGATAGACTGTGTATGACGGATAAGGTCTGTGTTGTAGAATGTCAGTTCCTTATTCTTTCCATTCATAGCTACGACTTCGTAAGATACGATTTCCTGTTCCTTAGCGTTTTCGGTTGCAACGGTTGTGTTTTCTGTGGTTTTTCTCATAATGATTACCTCTACTTTCTTTTTAGTTGACTAAAATGTTTTTGTGGTTAGTTGCCTGATGTTTCACGTGAAACATTAGCAACTGGGAATCTTTACAATGTTTCACGTGAAACACGAACCGATTGTTAGTTGACTAAACATATTCAATTTTCAAGGTACGATTGTAAGTTCCTTGACTACCTTACAAGACTATTATAGCATATCCTTGCCAGCTTGTCAAGTGCTTTTT
>JAHAYH010000106.1 GCA_018384745.1 Caryophanon sp.
TTTTGTTCAACCTTATGCTTACTTCGCCCCATAAAAAAATACCCCCCAACAGGTAAACAGATTTTGTTTTTTAATCTGTCTACCTATTGGGGAGCATATCAAGTTGCGCAATTTCCCTTTTTTTAAATGATGCATTTTGCTTTAAACTTGATCGCTAACAACTTGTACGAAATCTCTACGCATTTTTCAATCGGAATCCATTCTTCAAATGAAAATTCATACACCGTTTGAATGACTTTTGCGAGCTCAGATGGGTCGTCGATGCTTTGTAGGGCTGCCACAACGTCCGCCGTTTCTGTATCGTAGCTCTCTTCCCCAATGCTAAACGGGTCCCATGCAGCAAGTGTTGCCACCGCTTGCTGGTTCATCTCGATATTTTCCATAATATCACCTTATTCGTTATACTATATGTGTATGATAACAATGAACTATCGAAAAGGAAAGGATGTTTCTAAACATGTTTGATTTTGATCAACTATATGACCGTCGTCCAACGTCGACCTTTAAGTGGGATGCGATGCCGGATTTATTTAACGTCTCGCCTGATGAAGACGTCATTCCAATGTGGGTAGCGGATATGGATTTTGCGATTGCACCTGTTATTCAAGACGCATGGAACGCTCGCATGCAGCACCCGATCTACGGTTACTCACGCGCACCACAATCTCTGTATGATGCAATCATCGCGTGGCAGAAGCGCTACAACTGGACGATTGCCCAAGAAGATTTGCAGTTCCATCAAGGCGTTGTCCCAGCACTTGCCCTTGTCATTCAAGAGCTGACAAACGAAGGAGACGAAATCGTCATTTCAACACCGGCATACTATCCGTTTAAAGATGTGCCAACACGCTTAAACCGCCACGTCGTGGAATGCCCACTAGTGATCAATGACGGCTTTTTCAGCTATGACTTTGACGCATTGGAAATGGCACTACAAAACGCAAGCGCATATATTTTCTGCCATCCGCACAACCCAGGTGGTACCGTGTGGGATCAAACGGTTGTTGAAACCATTATTGCACTTTGTAAAAAGCACGACGTGTTACTCATTAGCGATGAAATTCATGCAGATTTATTGTTTGCACCACATGAGCACGTACCGGTCATGTCGCTCACTGCAAAAGAAGATCGCGTCGTCTCACTTATTGCACCGACCAAAACATTTAACTTAGCTGGTATTCAGTTTGCGATGAGCGTCACAACAAACGACACATTAAAGCAAGCATTAACCGATGCAGCTGCTCGCTTAGCGCAGTTCGGTCCGCACGTCTTCGCAATGACCGCAACAGAAGCAGCTTACACACACGGCGAACCGTGGTTACAAGCGTTACTTGCGTACATTGAAAAAAGCGCCGATTATATGAAGACGGAGCTTGAACAAATTGATGGCGTGCGCGTCTGGAAGCCACAAGCGTCGTATTTAGTATGGATGGACGTGCGCGACTGTGCGCTAACGGACGTCGAGTTGATGAAGCGCTTTAAAGAAGCTGGCGTCATCATTTATCCAGGGACAAAGTTTGGCCAAACAGGTGAAGGGTTTTTCCGCATCAACATTGCGTCACCGTTTAGCGTCATTGAAGAGGCGACAAAGCGCATGAAAGCAGCGTTTACGAAATAATAAAAAGACGCACGTGAAAATTTCACGTGCGCCTTTTTTAGTTGTCCATATGTGTTGCTCGCTCTGCTTGACGTTGCTGTAATACTTGTTCCTCTAATGCCTTTGTGCGTAGCTCCTGCTTTTTTGAGATGCGTACGAACATGAAATACACGACAATACAAAGTAAAAAGAATACCGCAAATTCGAGTACGGCGGGTACGTAATCTGTTTTATCCTCTGGAAAATACAAAAACATCCACTGCATGAAAAACGTTTGCATACGCTCACAACCTTACTGATGGATTATTGTAAAACTGTAATTTTTTCGATGATGATATCTTCTTTTGGTTTGTCTTGGAAACCTTTTTCAACCGCTGCGATTGCATCGATTACGTCCATACCTTCGATTACTTGACCGAATACAGTATGTTTACCGTCTAACCATGGTGTACCGCCGTTTTTCTTGTAAGCATCGATCGCTTCTTTTTCCCAGCCGCGTACTTCCATTTGTTTTAACATCGGTACTTGTACTTTTTTCGCTTGTACGATGAAGAATTGAGAACCGTTTGTACCAGGACCTGCGTTTGCCATTGATAATGCACCGCGTAAGTTCATTAATTCAGGTACACACTCGTCTTCGAATGTAGAACCCCAAATTGATTCGCCGCCCATACCTGTACCAGTTGGGTCGCCACCTTGGATCATGAAGTCTTCAATAACACGGTGGAAAATGATGCCCTCATAGTAACCAGACTCCGCGTGACCTAAAAAGTTTTCAACTGTTTTTGGTGCTTGTTCTGGGAATAATTTAATTTTTAATGTACCCATTGATGTTTTCATTTCAACTAGCTTTTCGCCAGCTAATACTTCTGTCGTTAATTGTGGAAACATAGATGTCTCTCCTTCGAATAGCTTAATGATGTAGAGCATTTGCCCTTTACTGTTTTAGTTTACCATACTGTGCACATTTTTTCAGTTGTAAACTAGCAAATTTATGCACACGCACAAGTCGTTCGATAAGCAAACTATTTGGTTCGAGAAACGAAATAGTTTATACTGTATGTATATGGTAAAATTTTTTATCTACGTTTTCTTTCCTCCGTGTCCTTGATGGCACGTTTTTTATTGTCTACGTCTTTGCGAAATAACTCCAACAGAAAGATGGGATGTATGTTTGACTCCACAACAAAAACATAACTTTATGATTATATTAATTGCAAACTTCTTAGTGGCAGGATCGATGACGATGATTATGCCCTTTTTATCGTTATATATCGAAACGTTCGGCAATTTTAGCGACGACTATGTACAGCGTTGGGCAGGCTTAATTTTTGCGGCAACGTTCGTGAGTGCGCTCATTATGGCGCCGATTTGGGGACGTGTGGCAGACCGCTTCGGCTATAAGCCTATTTTAATGATGAACTGTATCGGTTTAGCGACGAGCGTCTTTTTAATGGGCTATGTGTCATCGGTTGAACAATTTTTCGTCCTGCGTTTAGCGATGGGCGTTGTCACAGGCTTTATTCCGACATCGATTGCATTCATCAGCAAACATACGCCGAAAAAAGAAGCGGGCAAAACGCTCGGTACGATTCAAATGGGTAGCACGAGCGGTACGCTATTTGGACCGATTATTGGCGGTGTACTGGCAGACCAAATTGGCTTTACGTATACGTTCACAATTATTGCGATTGCGATCGCAGTAGCAGCACTATTTGTCATATTCGGCATTCATGAACCACAGACGACTGCAACGAAAAAAGCAGCTGTCTATAACCGCAAAAATATTTTATGGAGCATTTTCCATCACCGTACGATGTTTAGCATTATGTTCATTGCGATGCTGCTGCAAATTGGGAACTTTAGCATTCAGCCGCTTCTTTCGCTGTACGTGTCAGAGCTCTCCCCTACACAGGAAGTCGCACTGCTTGCTGGTGTCACATTCAGTGCAACAGGTGTCGGAAATTTACTCATGTCTCGCTACTGGGGCAAGCTTGGCGATGACATCGGCTACGACAAAGTGCTCAGCTTCCTGCTTGCGGCGAGTATTCTCGTGATCATTCCGCAAGCGTTTGTCACGGAGCTTTGGCAGCTTATTATTTTACGCTTTTTATTCGGCTGTTTAGCAGGTGGCTTAATTCCATTAACAAATGCGATGATTCGCCGCGAAGCACCGACACAAGTGCAAGGTGAAATTATGGGCTACAACCAAAGTTTCCGTTTCCTTGGCAACATTGCAGGCCCGATAATTGGCGGACTTGTCGCAAGCATCGGCGGCATTTCATCGGTATTTTTCATTACGGCGCTGTTTTTCGCGATTGGCTTTGCGATCAATGCGTTCGCACGTCGCGCACCTGCACAAAGCTTTGACGAACTAATAAAATCTCATTAATTTGCAAACATAGCATATTTCTACTTATAGAAATATGCTATTCTTTTAGGTGAAGACAATTTATGGGGGATTTTTATGCGTAATAGCTTTGGGTTTTTCATCATCATTTTAGCGATTCCTAGTTTGCTTGCTATTAGCACATTGTTGTTAAAGGAAGTTCGGTTCGCAGATGCCCAACAACAATCAATCGAAGAAAAAATCGTCATGCCAGAAATTAAAACACCATTGCCAGTTGTCATGACGGATCGTGACGGCAATATATTTAGTGAAGAATACGTCAATTTTTATGAGCCGTATGCGTTAAACGATATTCCGTTCTTTATGCAGCAGCTTTTTTTAATGAACGAAGATGAGGAATTTTACAATCATGTTGGCTTTGACGTAAGTGCCATTACGCGCGCGTTTGTTACAAACTCACAAAGCGACGACGTGCAGCAAGGTGGTAGTACGATTACGCAGCAGCTTGTGCGCATGCGATACTTAACGACCGAAAAGTCATATGAACGAAAAATTACCGAGCTTTTTTATGCGTATGAGCTTGAGCAAATGCATGAAAAAGAAGAAATTTTACAAATGTATTTAAATGAAATGTACTTCAGCAATTTAGTATACGGTGTTGGTGGTGCTGCGAAGTATTACTTCCAAAAAGACTTGCCACAGCTGTCAAAAGCAGAAATGGCGTTTCTTGCAGCGATTCCAAACAACCCGTCCCTTTACAATCCGCTGAAAAATTTTGACCATACGAAAAAGCGACAAGAGCTATTGTTGGACGGCTTAGTGCGAACGGAAGTGATCACACAGCAAGAAGCCGATGCAATTAAAGCAGAAACGATCACATTAAACGTGAAGGAAAAAACACAAAAGCATCCGATGTACGCTACATATGTGCTAGAGGAATTTAAATGGCTCATCGCCGAGCAAGAAGGTTTTGAGAAGCAATTGCAATCAGCACAAGGGGATGCAAAAAAAGCAATTGAAGACCGTTTACAAGCGCGCGTGACAGAGTTGCTCCAATCAGGCGTAACCATTCATACAGCGCTCGATCAACAGCGACATGCACAAGACGTTGCGCAAATGGACGCTGTACTTGCCAAATACGGCGAGCTACAAGGGGCTGGTGCGCTTGTTGACAACGTCAAACGTGAAATCGTCAGCTTATATGGCGGCCAGCACTATAAAAAACATGACTTTAACCGTGCGTATCAAGCTGTACGTCAACCTGGTTCTGCGTTTAAGCCTCTTGCGGTGTACGGACCATATATCGATCAAACAGGTGCCTACGCAAGTCAAACGATTAATGCAAAACCTATTTGTATCGGCACATTTTGTCCTGAAAACTACGGCGGTGCGGTATACGGGAACACGTCAATGAAGCATGCGTTTCGCTGGAGCTATAACACCGCAGCACTGCGACTGTTTTACAATACCGGCATTGATACATCGTTTAGTTACTTAAAGAAATTCCATTTCCAATCGCTCGTTGAAGAGGATGAAAACTACGTCGCTTCGCTTGGCGGCTTAACGTACGGTGTGACACCGATTGAAATGGCAGATGCGTACGCGAGCTTCTCTGATGGCTCGTATACACGTGCACACGCCATCCGTACCGTTAAAAACAAAAATGGCGAGTTGCTGTACGAATGGCCGCAAACGCGCGAGCAAGTGTGGTCACCGCATACAGCGACACAAATTCGCCTTATGCTTGCAGATGTTGTCGCAAACGGGACAGCAGAAGGGGTCTATTCTACCGATGGCTATGTTGGGGCGAAAACAGGCACAACCAATCGCTTCAATGACTATTGGCTTGCAGGCTTAAGCACTAACTACTCGGTTGCCGTATGGATTGGTCACGACAAACCGACTAATATGTGGCGCATCGAAAAGAGTAAAATTCACCACCAATTATTTAACATATTAATAAATTAAACGGGTACAGTATACTGTACTCGTTTTTTTGTATACAAACGATAACTGATACACAAAGGGGCTTATATACGATGAAAAAAAAATTATTAGTAACAGCAACGGCAGCAGCGGCAATGTTCACACTTGCAGCATGTAGTGAAACGGAACAATCTGCACAAGAAATTTTCGATAAAACGATGGAGCGTCAAAAAGAATTAACGAGCGCGACAGCAAACATGGACGTTTCGCAAGTGATGACGGTCGATATGGACGGCGAAACACAAGAAATTAAAACGGCGACAAAAGGAACAATGGATATGATTTTGTCCCCTCTTGCGATGAAAATGGACGCGGACATGACGATGGATTTAATGGGCGAAACAATGGAAATGCCAATGGATATGTATATGACAGAAGACCAAGGTATTTTCATGCAAGATCCAACATCGGATGCGTGGATGAAATTACCAAGTGACCAATTAGATGCGGTGCTTGAAAGTACAGATGTGCAAGTGGACCAAACTGCGCAACTTGAGCAACTAAAAGAATTTGTCGATGATTTCACGATGGAAGAAACAGATGAAGATTACGTCTTAACGTTAAACTTAAACGATGAAAAGTTCAATTCGTTAATTAAAGACCAAGCGGCAAGCGCACTTGGAGATACAGGTACGACAAGCGATGCTGAAGTATTAGAGTCGATGAACGTAAGCGACGGTATGTACAAGTTAACAATCGATAAAGAAACGTATGACTTAACGGATCTTGTTATGGACTTTTTAATGACGATGGACGTCGAAGGTGAAACGATGGAAATGGATACAAGTTCAACAATTTCTTATACGGACTTCAACCATTTAACATCGATTGAGATTCCACAAGACATTATCGATTCAGCAGTCGACGCGACAAACTTACAATAACGTAACAGCAAAAAACCGAGCACACGTGGCATGTGCTCGGCTTTTTCTATGTATTAACTAATCGGTAAACTCGATAAAATGGTGTTGTATAAGCGCATTATTACATAGCCGATGCTCACAAGCGATACCGCCCAAATCATCACTTCAAAGACGATTAAGCCAATCAACCCTGTTGTCGACATCGCATCGCTCATTTTATAGGCGACAAACATGAAGTAAATGAGCATCGTCGCAGCAAAAATGAAGGCGAGTGTCATGATTGAGTTCATGCCAAACGCTGAGGCAATTGCTCCAAAAAATACAATGGTTGAAGCGGACTTCGCGTTGCTATATGTTTCCGCTTGTAATTCCTTCGCAAAAAATAGCATGCCGATTTCGTGAATCGTTTCCCCAACTAATTTTAATGCAGAAAACAGCATAAAGAAACAAAGCATAAACACGATTAATAGCAAAATACGAATCTCTAAATCGGACATAAATTGGGACATTCCACTATATACACCGATCACTTTAAAGAGCTTCATCGACTCCGTTACAGCGAACACGCCGAACGTTAAACTGAACAAAATAACCGAAATTAACGGTAAATAACCGTACAAGTATGGATTTTTCATTAAATTTTTTCCTCGTTTTTCTTCGTCTTCTTTCATATTTATAATAATCGATAAAATGCTTGTGCGGCGCCCTCTCCCTTTTTGTATTCATTATGCACCTTCATTTAAAATACGCTATAATTACATAGCATAACAACATTACTTCATTCGAAAGGAGGATTTCTATGAATCTCATTGTAGCAATCTTTCTCCCAATACTTGCAGCGTTTTTCATTCCGCTTTTATACAAGCGTGTAAAATCATTGCATACAGGTTGGTTTGTGCTACTTGTTCCGTTATCGCTATTTTTATTTTATACAACCTTTGTCAAGCAAGTCGCAAATGGCGAAACATTTACAAGCACCTTCCATTGGGTAGAATCACTGCAGCTATCCTTTATATCGTACATAGACGGACTTAGTTTGCTCTTTTCTTTGTTAATTACAGGAATTGGCTCCCTTGTCGTTCTTTATTCTATCTTTTATTTAGATAAATCGAAAGAGCAATTGCATAACTTTTATGTGTATTTATTACTTTTCATGAGCGCCATGCTCGGAGTTGTGCAATCTGACCACGTCATTACGCTATATTTATTTTGGGAATTAACATCCATTTCATCATTTTTATTAATCGCGTATTGGTTTAACCGCGATGCTTCACGCTTTGGCGCATTAAAATCAATGATGATCACCGTATTTGGTGGACTGCTTATGCTTGGGGGCTTCGTGCTGCTTAGCATGATGGGCGACACATACTCAATTCGTGAACTCATTGCCCAAGCACCACAGCTTGCTGAACACGAATACTTCACATGGGCACTTATTCTTGTACTATTTGGGGCATTTACGAAATCCGCACAAGGACCATTTTACATTTGGTTGCCAGATGCCATGGAGGCACCAACACCTGTTAGTGCATACCTCCACTCTGCAACGATGGTAAAAGCCGGCATTTATTTAGTGGCGCGCTTCACACCGATTTTTGCAAGCAGTGAGCTTTGGATTTGGCTCGTGACAGCAACAGGTTTGTTCACGCTCGTTTGGTGTTCATTCTTTGCACTAAAACAAACGGATTTAAAAGGCATTTTAGCGTTTTCAACGGTGAGCCAGCTCGGTCTTATTATGGCGCTTCTCGGTGCTGGATCGATGAGCTATCACGTTGACGGGGCGGCAGAGACGGTCTTTAAATACGCTGCGTTTGCGGCTATTTTCCATTTAATCAACCACGCAACGTTTAAAGGGAGCTTGTTTATGATCGTCGGCATTGTCGACCACGAAACAGGAACACGTGATATTAAAAAGCTCGGGGGCTTAATGAGCATCATGCCGATCAGCTTTACGGTTGCAATGATTGGTAGCTTATCCATGGCTGGTGTTCCACTGTTTAACGGCTTCTTAAGTAAAGAAATGTTTTTAACGGCGATGCTATCGATTACAGAGTTTGGTTTGTTTAGCTTTGATACGTTCGGCGTGTTATTCCCGATCATCGCTTGGATTGCGTCTGTGTTTACATTTGCGTATAGCTTATACTTCGTGACACATACATTTATGGGCACATATAAGCCTGATGCATTACCAAAAAAAGCACACGAAGCACCAATCGGGATGCTTATATCACCAATCGTATTAGCGGCGCTTGTCATCGTTATTTTCTTTATTCCAAACATCGTTGCAACGTACTTCATCAAACCAGCTGTGCTAGCGATTCAGCCATTTTTATACAGCGACGTCTCACAAATTGATGTGCATATTTCTGCATGGCACGGCTTCACGACAGAGCTGTGGATGACGCTTGGCATTTTTGTTGTCGGTGGACTTGCCGTCATGACACTCAAAAAATGGCAGCACTTCTACAACCGCGTCCCTGCTGGTTTCAATATGCTTTATGATGCTGCGATAAACGTTAGCGATACAGGTATGAATCGTTTATCACGCCTTTACATGACCGGCTCAAATCAAACGTACTTGCTATATATGTTCGCAAGCTTTGTTGTTCTTGTGATTGGTACATTGTTTACGCAAGGTGGCTTCACGATGTCATGGGCGCATACAGCTCCTATTCGCTTTTACGACCTTGTGTTAATTGCGGTCCTTGTAAGCGGTACATTAATTGCACTTGTGACAAAATCACGCTTAACGTCAATTATTGGCTTAGGGGTTGTCGGCTACAGCGTTGCGATGTTTTTCGTTATTTTCAACGCGCCGGACTTAGCATTAACACAGCTTGTGATTGAGACCATTTCAGTCGCACTGTTTTTACTTTGCTTTTATCACTTACCAAAAAACAGTCGCAAGGAAAATCGCATGCGCTTCCAAGTGCCACGCTTCATTATTTCTGTCGCAGTTGGTGCGACCGTAACACTCGTTGCCATTGCGGCACAATCACAAAAAATGATGACGTCCATTTCGGAATACTATAAAGAGACGGTGTATTCACTTGCAGGCGGCGGTAACATCGTCAACGTTATTTTAGTCGACTATCGCGGCTTTGATACATTGTTTGAAATTGCGGTACTTGCCATTGCAGGTCTTGGTATTTTTGCGATGATTAAACTTCGCATAGGCGACAAAGGAAAGGAGAAGAAACAACTTGAAAACAAATGATGTCATTTTGCAGTTTACGGCAAAACTCGTTTTCTTTATCATTTTCCTTTTCTCTGTTCATATTTTTATGGCAGGACATTACACACCAGGAGGCGGCTTCGTCGGAGGTTTACTTGCAGCGAGTGCAATCGTACTGCTCATCTTGGCCTTTGATTTAAAAACGGTGCAAGCAGGTTTTCCAATTAACTATCGTATTATGACCGCAATTGGCCTTGTACTCGCACTTGGTACTGCTGCGTTTCCAATGTTTGATGGCAAGCCGTTTTTCACGCATTACTTCGACTATTTCGATTTACCGTTTTTCGGCAAAACATCGCTGCATACGGCGATGCTATTTGATGCAGGTGTATTTTTAGTCGTTGTCGGTGTGACAATGACGATCATTCAATCAATCGGGGAGGATGAATAAATGGAAATCGTTATGGCTTTTGTCATTGGCTTCTTGTTTATGGCCGCCACTTATTTAATGCTCTCTCGTAGTTTATTACGCATTATTATTGGCACAGGGCTTCTTAGTCATGGTGCACATTTACTCATTTTAACGATGGGTGGTCTCGGTGGCGAAGCGCCTCCTGTACTTGCAGACGGTGTCGAAGCAAGCCAGTTTGCTGACCCACTGCCACAAGCGTTAATTTTAACAGCGATTGTTATTTCATTTGGTGTAACAGCGTTTATTTTAGTGCTGGCCTATCGTGCATACCAATCGCTTGAAACAGACAACACAACATTGATGAAAGGAAGTGACGACGATGCACAATAACTTGTTGCTGCTTCCGATTATCATTCCATTCTTCACGGCAATGGTACTTTTATTTGCCCGCAAAAATGTGATGTATCAGCGTACAGTCACAATGATTGGCTTAATCGCCGCAATCGTCAGTGCCTTTTACATGTTAAACATCGTGTACGTTGATGGTCCACAAACCGTTACATTCGGTAGTTGGCCGGCGCCATTTGGGATTACGATGATATCGGATATGATGTCGATTTTACTCGTTGTCACAACGCTCGTATTAACATTTTTCATCGTCTGGTATAGCTTTTCAGCAATCGGGATCGAACGCGAGAAGTTTTATTACTACCCAGGAATTATGTTCATTTTAACCGGAATCAACGGCGCATTTACGACAGGTGATATTTTTAACTTGTTCGTATTCTTTGAAGTATTTTTAATGTCGTCCTATTTATTAATTGTACTCGGCGGCGAGAAACAACAGCTGCAAGGGTCCATTTATTACTTAGTGATCAACATTATTTCATCTGCCCTCTTTGTCATTACGGTTGCGTTTTTATACTCCGTTGTCGGCACGCTCAGCATGGCCGATATTGCGCTGAAAGTAGCAGCGCTTGAACAACCAGCGATTTTAACGGTCATTGCCGTATTATTTTTAGTTGTCTTCGGCTTAAAAGCGGCGATTTTCCCGCTATTTTTCTGGTTACCAAAAGCGTATAAATCCGCACCAGCACCAATATTAGCGCTATTTGGCGCATTGCTGACAAAAGTTGGAGTATACGCCATTATACGTACGTACACATTAATTTTTGTACACGATCAAAGCTTCACGCATGAAATGCTCATGATCTTAAGTATTTTAACGATTATTTTCGGTTGCATCGGCGCGCTTGCGTACTTTGATGTCACACTCATTATTATTTACAATATCGTCATCGCAGTGGGTGTCATTTTATTTGGTGTATCTCAAATGAACAGCGCTGGACTAGAAGGTGCGATGTATTACTTAGTACATGATATGCTCATTAAAGCTGCACTGTTTATGCTAGGAGGCATTCTTATTGCCATCACAGGTACAGCGAATTTACGCAAAATGGGTGGCTTAATGAAACGCTATCCACTATTTGGTTGGACGTTTTTAATTGCCGCGTTCAGTTTAGCCGGTATTCCACCACTGAGCGGCTTTATCGGTAAATTACTCATCGTCGAATCTGGCTTTGAAGCAAACAACCCATGGATGAGTATCGTTATTTTATTATCATCACTTGTCGTGTTGCTATCAGTCATTCGTATTTTCATTTACGCATTTTGGGGCGAGGAGCAACAAACGACGACGTCTATTTCACAAGCGACATACACGCAGCAATTTACACCTGTGTTACTGCTCGTTGCTGTAACGGTGGCGTACGGCGTTGGAGCTGAGCTTGTAGCGCCTTATATGAGCGCGGCTGGTGAAGCATTACTCAACCCGTCGATTTATATTGATGCGGTTATGGGAGGCGAATAACATGGCATTACAAATTTTATTAAACGTACTTGTCGCCTTCGTATGGATGTTTTTAGTGCAAAACTTCTCCGGTCAAGGCTTCATCGTCGGCTATGTGTTAGGGCTTGTGGCGCTAATTGGCATGCGTCGCTTCTTTAAAGGGCGCTTGTACATTCACCGCGTATGGGCTTCGATTAAGCTAGCTGTGCTGTTTTTAAAAGAGCTCATTATGGCCAATATTGCGGTATTAAAAGTTGTGTTAAAGCCAAAGCTTGATATGCAGCCCGCATTTTTTGCTTACCCAACACAGCTTACAGAAGACTGGGAAATCGTCCTGTTATCAAGCTTGATTACGTTAACACCAGGAACCGTTGTTATTCACGTGTCAGATGATGCAAAAACGCTATACATCCATGCGATTGATTGTACAGATGTCGACGATGTCATCGCATCGATTCGTGATTCATTTGAAAAGGCAATCTTGGAGGTGAGCCGCTCATGACGTATTTCATTTTTGCTGCGATTGGACTTGTCGCTTTGTCGATGTTGCCAATGATTTACCGTATGGTCAAAGGTCCTGATGCGTCCGATCGTGTCATTGCACTTGACGCCATCGGGGTTGCGCTCATTTCGCTAATCGGATTGTTTTCAATTGTCGTGGAAACATCGTACTTTTTAGAAATCATTTTACTGCTTGCGATTTTATCGTTTATCGGTACGGTTGCCTTCTCAAAATTCATTGAGAAAGGAGACATCATTGACCGTGACAATTCTAGCAAATAGTCTCGTTATTTTCTTTATCGCGGTCGGCGTGCTGTTTGTAGTCGTAACGGCAATTGGACTTGTACGCCTTCCCGATTTATATACGCGTGCCCACGCTGCATCTAAAAGTGCGACGCTTGGAGTCATGTGTATTTTACTCGGTGTATTCTTTCACTTTTGGCTAATCGAAGACGTCTTCAACCCGCGCATTTTACTTGGGATTTTGTTTTTATTCATTACAGGTCCTGTAGGCGGGCATATTATGGGGCGCTCGTCGTATATCGCCGGCGTTAAACCGTGGAAAAATACGGTGCAAGATGATTTAGCGCCAGAAATTGAACGCATGAAAAAGGAGCAAGGGCTGAAATAAGCCGTTGCTCCTACGCGTCACTTGAGCATGCTCAAGTGGCGTTTTTTATTCTGCTAATTGTTCTACAAATGCTGTTAATGTACGTACCATCACACCTGTACCACCGGCTTGACCGATTGGCGAGGCTGCTTTTGCTTCTGATGTACCTGCGATGTCTAAATGAATCCATGGCATATCGCCGACAAATTCCCCAACAAAGCCGCCACCGAAGATCATATGTCCATCGCGCCCTGGTGAGTTGTTGTAATCAGCAACATCTGATTTACGAATGCGCTTTTTATCGTTCTCTGTTAATGGTAAACGCCATACGAACTCATCTGTATCAATCGATGCTTCAAGTAATGTTTCAAATAACGCATCGTCGTTCGTTAACGCCCCTGTTTTATCCATACCGAGCGCAACAATGACACCACCTGTTAATGTTGCAACATCCACAATCGCCTTTGCGCCTTGTTGCTGCGCATATACAACAGCGTCGGCTAGCACTAAGCGACCTTCCGCATCGGTATTTAACACTTCCACTGTTTTGCCATTATACATTGTAATAACATCGTCTGGCTTAATCGCTTCTCCTGAGATCATGTTGTCGGTTGAACCGATGACGGCAACTACATTTTTAGCTGGTTTTAATTGTGCGATTGCACGCATTGCACCAAGCACCGCTGCTGCACCGCCCATATCGCCTTTCATGCCGACCATACCATCTTTTGGCTTTAATGAGTAGCCACCTGTATCGTACGTCACCCCTTTGCCGACTAAGCCAATCACATCGTCCCAGTTGTCTGTGCCTTTATATTTTAACGTAATGACGCGCGGTTCTTCGACAGACCCTTTGTTCACCGCTAAAATACCGCCCATGCCAAGCTCCGTTATTTCTTGCTTCGTTAACACTTCCACGTCTAAGTCAAATTGTGCAGCCAGATCGACTGCGTAATCGGCAAGCGCTGTCGCTGTTAACATGTTTGGTGGCATGTTCACAAGTGAGCGCGCTTCATTTTGCGCTTCTGCGTAAATGCGGCCAACTGTAAAGCTTTCCATGATTGCTTCATCTTCTTCTGCAAGGAGTGCAACCGCTTCAAGCGTCACATCTTGCGCATTTGACGTTGTTTTATAGTTTGGTACGTTGTAGCCACCAAGCACAAGTCCTTCTGCTGCTAAGTATGCAGCTTGTTGCGCATCTAACACGTCGTTTGTAAATGTTTCAAGCGCAATTGTTACGTTTGACGCTTTCAGTGCTTTTGCCGCTAAGCCGAAGCCGTTACGTACCGTTTCTGTTGAGATGTCTTTCCCATCGCCTAAACCAATCGCATATACGCGCTTGACGATGTCGTGGGCAATCGGTAATTTTGTCAATGCGCCCGCTGTTGTATCAACATCGCCTGCTTTCACAAAATCCACGACCGGTACGTTGATCGCTGCTGCTACTTGCTGCACCGCTTCACTTGGGTGTTTAGCCACGCCAATCACGAGCGTTGTTGTATTCATATGCTGTACGTCTGTAAATGTAAGTTGCATCAATAATGCCTCCAAATAAATTGAAATAATGTATTGCTTGTTTCTTTATTATAACGCACTTTTAACGCTTGTCGAATATTCCGAATGCCGAATTATTTATTTTTTCTAACTGTTCACGTTATACTGGAAATAACGATGTGTATTGGGGGCGATTACGTGGAATTGTTAACGAACAAGCCGTTATTACTAGCACTTGCCTGTGTGTTGATCGCACAACTATTGAAAGTACCCATTCATTACGCTTTAACGAGAACATTTGATATGAAATTGCTGAATTCAACAGGCGGCATGCCGAGCTCACATTCTGCTGCTGTTTGTGCGCTTGCTACCGCGGTCGGGTTTGAAACAGGTTTAGGCTCACCCGTTTTCGCCGTTGCTGCGATGTTTGCCATCATCGTCATGTACGACGCAACACATGTGCGCTACGAAGCAGGACAGCACGCCGCAAGCATTAATGACATTTATAAGCAGCTATCGCAACTTTTTGATGATTTGCGCACAGTGAATGATGAAACGCGCGATGCCGTCATTCGAGAAGATTTAAAAACGTTACTTGGTCATAAAAAGAGCGAAGTATATGCAGGGTGTGTCACAGGTATTGTTGTGTCGACGCTGTTTTATACATTTTCGTAACACAAAAGGCAAACACGCACTGATATGCTCCCCAATAGGTAGACAGATTAAAAAACAAAATCTGTTTACCTGTTGGGGGGTATTTTTTTATGGGGCGAAGTAAGCATAAGGTTGAACAAAA
>JAHAYH010000115.1 GCA_018384745.1 Caryophanon sp.
GAAGTAGATGAGAATGCTTTAGAAGAGAGTCCACCAGTTGTAACAATCATGGGTCACGTTGACCACGGTAAAACAACATTACTTGACTCGATTCGTAACACGAAAGTAACAGCGGGCGAAGCGGGCGGCATCACGCAGCATATTGGCGCTTACCAAGTAGAAGCAAACGGCAAAAAAATCTCATTCTTAGATACACCTGGACATGCTGCATTCACAACAATGCGTGCACGTGGTGCATCTGTAACCGATTTAGCAATTATCGTTGTTGCAGCTGATGACGGTGTAATGCCACAAACCGTTGAAGCAATCAACCATGCAAAAGCAGCAGAGGTACCAATTATCGTTGCGGTAAACAAAATGGATAAACCATCTGCAAATCCTGACCGTGTTCAACAAGAATTAACAGAGCATGGCTTAGTACCTGAAGCTTGGGGCGGCGATACAATTTTCGTACCAATTTCAGCGCTTAAAGGCGAAGGTATTGACGAATTATTAGAAATGATTCTATTAACAGCAGAAGTAGGTGAGCTAAAAGCAAACCCAACACGTTCTGCAATCGGTTCAGTAATTGAAGCGCAATTAGATAAAGGTCGCGGTCCAGTTGCGACACTATTAGTGCAAGATGGTACGTTACGCGTAGGTGATCCAATCGTAGTTGGTCACGCATACGGTCGTGTTCGTGCAATGGTGAATGACTTAGGTCGTCGCGTAAAAGAAGCTGGCCCATCGACACCAGTTGAAATTACTGGTTTAAACGAAGTACCACAAGCGGGTGACCGTTTCGTTGTATTCGAAGATGAGAAAACAGCTCGTCAAGTTGGTGAGTCTCGTTCAATGACAGCGATTCAAGCACAACGTACAGAAAAAACACGTGTAACGCTTGATAACTTATTCGAACAAATGAGCCAAGGCGAAATGAAAGAATTAAACTTAATCGTGAAAGCAGACGTACAAGGTACTGTAGAAGCGATGGCTGCATCATTAATGAAAATTGATGTAGAAGGCGTAAACGTGAAAATTATTCACACAGGCGCAGGTGCGATTACAGAGTCTGATATTTCATTAGCAGCAGCATCAAATGCAATCGTAATCGGCTTCAACGTACGTCCTGACGTAAACGCAAAACGTGCAGCAGATGAAGAAGGCGTAGACATTCGTTTACACCGTATCATCTACAAAGTAATCGAAGAAATCGAGCAAGCGATGAAAGGTCTTCTTGACCCAGAATTCGAAGAAAAAGTTGTTGGACAAGCGGAAGTTCGTCAAACAATTAAAGTATCAAAAGTTGGTACAATTGCTGGTTCTTACGTAATTGAAGGTAAGATGGTACGTGACGCGGGCGTACGCGTTATTCGTGAAGGCATCGTTGTATTTGAAGGCGAATTAGATTCATTAAAACGCTTCAAAGATGATGCAAAAGAAGTAGCACGTGGTTACGAGTGTGGTATTACAATTAAAGATTACAACGATGTAAAAGAAGGCGACATTATCGAAGCCTTCGTGATGGAAGAAATTAAACGCTAATGATTGTGTACGCTGAATGTGAATTCATGATTCATACAGCACACTCGTTAAAGGAAAAACGTGCCGTGCTTCAAAAAATGGTTACGCGCACGAAACAAAAGTTTAATGTGTCGGTTGCAGAAATCGACCATCAAAATGTATGGCAACGAACGCGAATTGCGCTCGTTGCTGTTGCATCTTCCAAGCTTGCTGCAGAGCAAGAAATTCAACGCGCCATTCGTTTTTTGCAGTCCAACCCTGAGTGGGAAGCAATCGACGTATGGACCGAAAACTTATAATAGAGGTGACATGAGATGTCTTTACGTTCAAATCGTGTTGCAGAGCAAATGAAAAAAGAGCTTGGTGATATTATTACACGCAAAATTAAAGACCCACGCGTAGGGTTCGTTACGGTAACGGACGTAGCTGTAACTGGGGATTTACAACAAGCGACTGTATATATTACATCACTTGGAAACGACCGTGAGCGCGCGGAAACGTTAAAAGCGTTAGAAAAAGCTGCTGGCTTTATCCGTTCTGAAATTGGTTCACGCATTCGCTTACGTCGTACACCAGAAATTTTCTTCGAGTTTGATTCTGCGATCGCATACGGAAACAAAATCGATGCATTACTTCGTTCATTGCACGAAGAGAAATAATCGTACTTCACGTTCACACATTGTTTACCGTTCAACGGTATGCAACAGCAACGTGGACGAACATACATTATAAAAGCCTGCTCTGCATGAATTATGCGGGCAGGCTTTTTTTAGGAGGAACAACTATGAACGGTATTATCCCATTATGGAAAGAGCGCGGCATGACGAGCCATGATTGCGTCTTTAAATTGCGTAAAATTTTACGTACAAAAAAGGTAGGGCATACAGGTACGCTTGACCCAGGTGTGGAAGGCGTATTACCCATTTGCATTGGCACAGCGACACGCATTGCCGAATATTTAACGGATGCTGGGAAAACGTATGAGGCGGTCATTTCCATTAGCCGTACAACGACGACGGAAGATGCAGAGGGCGACACGGTCGAAGAACATAGCGAGCATAAGTCATTTACACGCGCGCAAATTGAAGCGGTATTAGCGTCGTTAACAGGCGTTATTACGCAAACGCCACCGATGTACTCAGCGGTGAAAGTGAACGGGAAAAAGCTGTATGAATATGCGCGTGCAGGACAAACGGTAGAGCGTCCGACGCGTGAAGTGACCATTCATGACTTAACGCTTTTAAGTGAAGGGGATGTATTTGAAGGAGAGGATGTGCGCTTTTCTGTCCGCGTCTCATGCAGTAAAGGGACGTATATTCGCACGCTCGCTGTTCAAATTGGTGAAGCGCTTGGCTACCCAGCGCATATGCATGAATTAGTGCGTACAGCATCAGGTACATTTAACAATGACAACTGCTTTACGCTTGCGCAAGTAGCAACGTTAATGGAGCAAGAGCGCATTGATGAAGCGCTATTACCGGTCGAGCATGCGCTTCGTGATTATCCGTATGTCGAAATTACAGCGGATGTCGAGAAACAAATTACGAACGGTCAAGTACTTCCAATGCACACATTGCTTGAAGAACATGATAAAGTAGTGTTTGGGAAGAATCATAAGGCGGTTGCCGTCTATATTCTACATCCGACAAAGCAACGTATGATGAAGCCAGATAAAATGTTTCCAAACGTAGAATAGAAGGGGGTTTGGGTATGGAAGTCATTCATTTAAAATACCCACATCAAATTTCAGCACAAGCCGAGCCATCATCGCTTGCGATTGGCTTTTTCGACGGCGTGCATCGTGGGCATCAAGCTGTTATTGGACAAGCGCAACAAACCGCGCAAGCTTTAGGGATTAAATCAGCAGTCATGACATTTGATCCGCATCCATCCATTGTACTTGGTGGACGTAATGAGCGTGTATTTTACATTACATTGCTCGAAGACAAATTGCGCATTTTACAAAACATGGGTGTTGATGTTGTGTACGTTGCCCATTTCACGTCAGAGCTTGCACAGCTATCACCGAGCGATTTTATTGAGACGTTTTTACGTGGCTTAAATGTGAAGCACGTAACAGCGGGCTTTGATTTTTCATTTGGTGCATTCGGCAAGGGGAAAATGCACGATATTGAAGCGGCAGCAAATGGCGACTTTGGCGTAACCGTTGTCGATAAGCAAGAAGATGGCGATGATAAAATTAGTTCAACGCGCATTCGAGCGGTGCTTGAAGCGGGCGATATGGAAGAAGCAGCGAAGCTTTTAGGACGCCCATTTGCGACGAGTGGGATCGTTGTACACGGCGATAAGCGCGGACGTACGATCGGTTTCCCAACGGCTAATGTGCAGGAGAAAGAAGGTAGCTTCATTCCAGCTGTTGGGGTGTATGCGGTGCGCTTACTTGTGCAAAACACATGGTATGACGGTGTGTGTAACGTCGGCTATAAACCAACGTTTAAAGATCCAAATGAGAAACAGCTATCGATTGAAGTACATATTTTTGACTTTGAAAAAGATATTTACGGCGAGGAAGTAGTCGTCGCATGGTATACGTATTTACGAAACGAGCGTAAATTTGCAGGGCTTGATGCGTTAAAAGCGCAACTGCATATCGATCAACAACAAGCGCTTGATTACTTCGCGAACATCCGCACAATCGATTAAACACAACAGTTGCTTATTTTTTACACTTCATGTTATAATGCTAAAGTATGTTATTGACATACGAACCTTAGCTAGGCTATACGTTTCTCCGAACGGTGGCGTTGCTAATGGGGATATTAATATTTTAGGAGGTCCATTCAACATGGCAATTACACAACAACGTAAAAACGAAATTATCGCTGAGTTCCGTACTCACGAGAGCGACACTGGTTCACCAGAAGTACAAATCGCTGTATTAACTGCTGAAATCAATGCATTAAACGCTCACTTACAAACACACAAAAAAGATTTCCACTCTAAACGCGGTCTTCACAAAATGGTAGGTACTCGTCGTAACTTATTAAAATACTTACGCGAAACTGATGTTCAACGCTACCGTGAATTAATCCAACGTTTAGGCTTACGTCGTTAATCTTTGCGCATAACGTAAAAAGCGGGAGTATTCCCGCTTTTTATTTATGTAACGAATGCTCCTTCAGCTAATTTAACTTCAATTCATCATAAACAAATTATAGGCATCATGAGAAAGTCATGTGAATCGCCAAAAATTTTCGCATATAAATATTAATTTTGGTACACTGTACTATGATATAGATCGACGTGTACAAGTAGAAAGGGGTTCAGTAAATGAACGACAAAAAAGTGTATTCTTTTGAATGGGCTGGCCGTCCTTTAGTAGTAGAGGTAGGACAGTTAGCGAAACAAGCAAACGGTGCAGCGATGGTACGCTACGGCGAAACTGCAGTACTTGCAACAGCAACAATGTCAAAGGAAGCAAAAGCAACAGACTTCTTCCCATTAACAGTAAACTATGAAGAACGTTTATACGCAGCAGGTAAAATTCCAGGAGGCTTCATTAAACGTGAAGGTCGTCCGTCAGAAAATGCGGTATTAACGTCTCGTCTGATCGACCGTCCAATCCGTCCAATGTTCCCAGATGGTTTCCGTAACGAAGTACAATCCATTTTAATGGTGATGTCAAACGACCAAAACTGCCCAGCAGACGTGGCAGCAATGTTCGGTTCTTCATTATCATTAGCCATTTCAGATATTCCATTTGATGGTCCAATCGCAGGTGTACACGTAGGTTACATCGACGGTGAATTCGTTGTGAACCCAACGATGGAACAAGCGGCATTATCAACAGTACACTTAACAGTTGCTGGTAACAAAGATGCGATTAACATGGTAGAAGCAGGCGCATTAGAAGTGCCTGAAGAAATTATGTTAGAAGCGATCATGTTCGGTCATGAAGAAATTAAAAAATTAATCGCTTTCCAAGAGCAAATTGTTGCTGAAATTGGAAAAGAGAAAAAAGAAGTTGTGCTGTATGAATTAGATGCAGAACTGACAGCAGCGATTAAAGAAACAGCTGAAGCGGATATGAACGAAGCGATCCAAACAGTTGATAAGCAACAACGTGAAGTAAACATTACCGCTGTAAAAACGCGCGTTATTGAGGCATATGAAGCACAAGAAGCTGACGATGACACAATGAAGCAAGTAAAAGCGATTTTAGATAAAATGGTCAAAGACGAAGTTCGTCGTTTAATTACAGAAGATAAAGTACGCCCAGATGGTCGTAAACAAGATGAAATTCGTCCGTTATCTTCTGAAATTGATTTATTACCACGTACACACGGTTCAGCAATGTTCACGCGTGGACAAACACAAGCGGTTTCAATCACAACATTAGGTCCATTAGGTGATGTGCAAATTATCGATGGCTTAGGTATTGAAGAAACGAAACGCTTCATGCACCACTATAACTTCCCAGCATTCTCAGTTGGGGAAACAGGTCGTTACGGTTCACCAGGTCGTCGTGAAATCGGTCACGGTGCATTAGGTGAGCGTGCGATTTCAGCGGTTCTTCCGTCAGAAGAGGACTTCCCATACGCAATTCGTTGTGTAGCGGAAGTATTAGAATCAAACGGTTCAACATCACAAGCATCAATTTGTGCATCGGTTATGTCATTAATGGCTGCTGGTGTACCAATTAAAGCACCGGTTGCGGGTATTGCAATGGGTCTTGTGAAAAAAGGCGAGCACTACACAGTCTTAACGGATATTCAAGGGATGGAAGACCACTTAGGTGACATGGACTTTAAAGTTGCAGGTACAGCTAAAGGGGTAACCGCTCTACAAATGGATATTAAAATCGACGGTTTATCACGCAACATTTTAGAAGAAGCGTTAACGCAAGCGAAAATTGGTCGTATGCAAATTTTAGACCATATGTTACAAACAATCGCTGAGCCACGTACAACATTATCGACATATGCACCGAAAATCGTAACGATTAAAATTAACCCAGACAAAATCCGTGATGTGATCGGACCAGGTGGGAAAATGATCAACAAAATCATCGATGCAACAGGCGTTAAAATTGATACAGAGCAAGATGGTACAATTTTCATCGCGTCATCAGATGAAGAGATGATCAACCGCGCGAAAGAAATGATCGAAGCAATCGTACGCGAAGCAAAAGTAGGCGAGTACTACATGGGTACGGTAAAACGCATCGAGAAATTCGGCGCATTCGTTGAAATCTTCCCAGGCAAAGATGGTTTATTACACATCTCTGAAATTCAAGAAGAACGCACAAAAGAAGTAGAAGACGTATTAAAACTTGGCGATCAGTTACTTGTAAAATGTATCGAAATCGACAAGCAAAGTCGCGTAAACTTATCGCGTAAAATCGTCTTAAAAGAAGAAAAAGAACGCGCAGAGCAACAATAAGTTGCTTTCGCTTTTACGATACACACATGAGGGGGCTGCGCGTATGTCGCAGCCTCCTTTTGCAATGACCTATAGAATCGAGGAATTACATGGTACAAATTTATACATGTCAAAATGGCGTACGCATCGTGTCAGAGCACGTGCCGTATGTACGCTCTGTCACGATTGGAATTTGGGTAGACGCCGGCTCACGTTATGAGCTACCGCATGAAAATGGCATTACACACTTCATTGAGCATATGTTATTTAAGGGGACGCATACGCGCTCAGCTCGCCAAATTGCTGAAGAATTTGACCGCATTGGCGGCGAAATTAACGCTTTTACATCGAAGGAAAACACATGCTATTATACGAAAGTGCTCGACCATCACGGAGAGCATGCAATCGATATTTTAGCCGATATGTTTTTCAATTCGGCGTTTCGTGAAGATGATTTAGAACGTGAGCGTCAAGTCGTAGGTGAAGAGATTTTAATGAGCGAAGATGCAGCGGATGATGATATTAATGAAAAGCTTTGGTATGAAATGTATCCAAAAGATGCGCTTGGATTACCGATTTTAGGCTTTGAAGAAACGCTCGCAACATTTGATGCGGATATGATTCGCAATTATATGGACAAGCATTATGCGCCGGAAAACGTTGTCATTTCCGTTGCTGGCAATATCGCACCATCGCTCATTCGTCACATTGAAACATTGTTTGGGCACTATGAGCGCAGTGAGAAGTTTGTGAAATCGGTATTAACGTATCCTGAATTTACAGCGGGCCGCTATACGCAAGAGCGCGATATTGAACAGTCGCATGTTGCGATGAGCTATCCAGCGATTTCGTGTAAAGACCGTGATTTTTATCCGTTTGTTGCCTTGAATAATTTAATTGGTGGCAACATGAGCTCTCGCTTATTCCAAGATGTGCGCGAAGATCGTGGGTTAGCATACAGCATCTTCTCGTATGAAACAGCGTACGCAGATGTCGGGGCTTTTTCGATTTATAGCAGCACGACGAACAAGCAAATGCCGCTGTTATTAGAAACGATTGATGCGACGTTGCGCGACATCGTTGAAAATGGCATTACGTATGAGGAGCTGACAAACGCAAAAGAGCAGCTAAAAGCAAGCGTTGTGTTAGGCATTGAGTCAATGGAAACACGCATGAGCCGCAACGGCAAAGCGGAGCTCATTTTTGGGCACCATAAAACGATTGATGATGTGCTTGCAGGCGTCGATGCCATTTCAATGGAAGCGTGTGATCGATTAATTCATCAAATTTTAACGAAAGATCGCGCAATCGCCATTATTGAAGGTACCGAGCAAGATGAATAAACAGAGCCCGTTCGACATTTGTCGCGCGGCTTTTTTTATAGAGATTACTACGCGTAATGGCACGAGTTGTAATGATGTATTGTTTTTTACGAACAGACGTCGTATTATGTATAAATAATTGTATCACCGTCTATTTATACAATTTTTGAAATAATACGATTTTTGTACTCAATTCAGAAATAGTATGGTACAATATCACACATTATGGTTCACACAAAACATGCCAACATATATATGCAGTGACATCTATGAACCTACATACAGAAAATGAGTTTGATGATTTGAGGAGAGATGAGAACATGACAAAGCAATTAAATGTTGCTGTAGTCGGAGCTACAGGCGCAGTCGGTACAAAAATGATGGAGAAATTAATTGAACGTAATTTCCCAATTAAAACGATTAAATTTTTAGCATCAGCACGTTCAGCTGGTAACCCAATTGAGTTTAATGGCAACACATACACAATTGAAGAAGCAACGCCAGAAAGCTTTGAAGGTGTGGACGTGGCACTATTCTCAGCAGGTGGTTCTGTATCAGCAGCATTAGCACCGGAAGCAGCAAAGCGTGGTGCGGTTGTAATTGATAACACGAGTCACTTCCGCATGGATCCTGAAGTACCGCTTGTTGTACCTGAAGTAAACCGTCATGCATTAAAGACGATTCCAAAAGGCATTATTGCCAACCCGAACTGTTCAACGATTCAAATGGTGGCGGCATTGCAACCAATTCGTGAAAAATTCGGCTTAACAAAAGTGGTCGTATCGACATATCAAGCGGTATCAGGTTCTGGTATTGCCGCGATCGATGAGTTAAAAGCGCAATCAGCGAACTGGGATGCAGGGAAAAACGTAGAAGCAAACGTATTACCAGTAAAGTCAGATGTGAAGCATTTCCCAATCGCACGTAACGTTATTCCACAAATTGATAAATTTACAGACAATGGCTATACGTACGAAGAAATGAAAATGATCAATGAAACGAAAAAAATTATGGAGCTTCCTGAACTACATGTAGCTGCAACGTGTGTGCGCGTGCCGGTCGTATCAGGTCACTCTGAATCGGTCTACATTGAACTTGAGCAAGAAGCGACAGTTGCGGACATTTTCGCAGCGCTTGAAGGTGCACCAGGCATCGTATTACAAGATGATATTACAAACCAAACATATCCAATGCCTTTATTTGCAGAAAATGAAGACCCAACTTATGTAGGACGTATCCGACAAGATTTAGACAATAAAAAAGGCTTCCATTTATGGATCGTAGCAGACAACTTATTAAAAGGTGCTGCACTGAATTCAATTCAAATTGCCGAAGCGATGTTAGAGGATAACTTACTATAATAAGAGGAGTGCTTTTATAATGAATCTAGGTCGAGTTGCAACAGCTATGATTACGCCGTTTAAACAGGACGGCACAATCAATTATCCAGAATTAGAACGTATTATTAATCACTTAATCGAAAATGGTACCGATGCGATTGTTGCATGTGGTACAACGTCAGAAAACCCAACGATGTCAACGGAGGAAAAAATTGAAGTTGTACGCTTCACGGTTGAAAAAGTTGCGGGACGAGTACCTGTCATTGCCGGAACAGGCGATAACGAAACAGCGTATTCCATCATGATGACACATAAAGCAGAGGAAAATGGGGCAGACGGTATTATGCTTGTAACGCCGTACTACAACAAACCGAACCAACAAGGTATGTATGCCCACTTTACAACGATTGCAAAAGAAACGAAGCTACCGGTCATGCTCTATAACGTACCAGGACGTACAGGTGCAAACTGTAAAGCAGAAACGACGGTAGCATTAAGTAAGATTGACAATATTACATGCGTGAAGGAAGCGAGTGGCGACCTAGATCAAATGGGCGACATTATTGAAAACGTAGATCCAGACTTTATCGTCTATAGCGGTGATGATGGCTTAACATTACCACTTCTTGCGATTGGTGGACGTGGTGTTATTTCTGTAGCCTCTCACGTTGTCGGCAACGATATGCAAAAGATGATCAAGGCGTTTGATGAAGGGCGTCATGCGGACGCAGCAGCGATTCACCGTGCATTACTACCGCTTGTTCGCGCATTATTTGCACAGCCGAATCCATCGCCGATTAAATATGCGATGACGAAGCTTGGTTTTGATACGTTAGATGTACGCTTACCAATGGTGGAAATGACAGATGACGAAAAAGCCGCGTTTGACCGCATCTGGGATACATACCAAGAAAAAGCAAAAAACTTCAAGTAATAAGTAACACTCATCATCAAAAAGACGATCCGACCTTTACGAGTCGAATCGTCTTTTTTCGCGTCGTCATGCATCGGGGAAAAGCGCACTTACAAGGAGCCTATATGGCTGTGAACAATCATTGTTTGTCTAAAAGTGAAAGAAAATCGCCGCATTTTCGTGAAAAATGCATGCAGCATTGCTTATATTTTGCCGAGGCGGAAAGAATTTCTTATTTTTGTTTGTACAAAGTGAGAACGACACCGTATAATAAGGACAAGTGGTTGTTGTTCGGGATATTTTTTAGGAGGAAATCAAGTGACGAAAACAAAAAATGAATTAATTCGAGTAATCCCTCTCGGCGGTGTCGGCGAGATCGGAAAAGCAATGTACGTAATTGAAATTGACGAAGAGCTATTCGTTGTAGACAGTGGCTTAATGTTCCCAGAGGACGAAATGCTAGGCATTGACATTGTCATTCCAGATATTACGTATTTAGAAGAAAATAAAGACCGCGTAAAAGGGATTTTCTTAACGCACGGTCATGAAGATGCGATCGGGTCTATTGCGTACGTATTACGCAAAATTAAAGCGCCAGTGTACGGTTCTAAGTTAACAATTGCCCTTGCAAAAGAGCATTTAAAAGACTTGCCAGCACCGTACCAAGTAAAGTTCTTTGAAGTGACGAACCGCAGCCGTATGAATTTCAATTCTACGCACGTAACGTTCTTCCATACAACACATAGCATTCCAGACTCATTAGGAGTTGTGTTCCATACATCAGAAGGTGCCATTGTGCACACAGGTGAATTTAAATTTGATCAATCTGCACAAGGGAAATTCCGTCCAGATTTAGCGAAAATGGCGCAGTTAGGTGAAGACGGCGTATTTATGCTATTATCGGAATCAACAGAAGCAGAACGCCCAGGTTATACGACGTCTGAAGCGGTAGTAAACGACCACTTAGCGAAAACATTCCACTCAGCACCAGGTCGTTTAATCGTTGCGTTATACGCATCAAACTTCATTCGCATTCAGCAAGTGCTACACCAAGCACATGCGTCACACCGTAAAGTTGCGATCATCGGTAAGCCGCTTGAAAAAGTAGTGGAGTTAGGCGTGAACTTAGGTTATTTAGAGGTGGAAGAAGATACAATTATTCCAATTCAAGATATTCATAAGTATAACGACGATGAGCTTGTCATTATCGCAACAGGTAATCAAGGTGAACCGTTAGATGCATTAGATAAAATTGTACGTAAGCATCACCGTGAATTAAAAATTAAAAATACCGATTCGGTGTTAATTACATTTACACCATCACCATCGATGGAAGTTCAAATGTTCAATACGATGAACAACTTAGCAAAAGCGGGTGCCAACGTCTTAACATCAGACAAAAAAGTACACGTATCAGGTCACGGTAGCCAAGAAGATTTAAAATTAATGTTAAACTTAATGAAGCCGAAATATTTTGTGCCAATTCAAGGGGAATACCGCATGTTAATTGCGCACTCGAAATTAGCGCAATCATTAGGAATGCCGAAATCACAAATCTTTATCGCAGAAAAAGGCGATATCGTTGAATATAAAAACGGGAAAGTGCGCATGAGCGGCCGCGTACAAGCAGGCAACGTGTTAATCGATGGTTCAGGTGTCGGCGATGTCGGTAACATCGTATTACGCGATCGTAAGCTGTTATCACAAGATGGTATTTTCATCGTTGTTGTCACATTAAACCGTGCACAAAAGAAAATTGCATCAGGTCCAGAAATTTTATCACGTGGTTTCGTATATGTGCGTGAATCAGAGGCGCTTATGCAAGAATCAGCGGATATCGCACGCAAAGTAATTGAAAAATATGTTGGTAAAGATACGTTTGAGTGGACGAATATTAAACAAGAAATCCGCGATACGTTAAACCAATATTTATTCCAAAAAACGAAGCGTCGTCCAATGATTATCCCAATCATTATGGAATATTAAAAAAACGAATGTAAACCTGCTGTTCACGTCATCCGTGAATGGTAGGTTTTTTGTTGTTTTGTAGAAAAGGATAAGAGCTTTGACAACGTTTCAAAATAGCCATACGATAGAGGGGAGAACTTTTTTTCGACAAAAACGTCTTGAGAAAAAGCTGGTCATGAAAGGAAAGAGGTGATTTGATGGCACAGCAAAAAGAAGGAACACGTGCGCCGCGTCAGCGAAAAAAGCCGGCTGCACAAACGGAAGACAAGCCAAAGCGTACGCGGCAAAAGAAAACAACGAATACGCAATCATCGCGTCGTCCTGTAGACGGATCGGTGTTGAAATATCATCCACTCGCTTATGAAATCGTCGGTATTTTGTTGATCGCACTCGCGGTCGTTATTTTCCAACAATACGGCGTTGTCGGGCGCGCGCTGCAATCGACAGCTCGCTTTTTCTTTGGCAACTTGCACTTTATTATTCCCGTTTTATTAATTTTATCGGCAGTAGCACTTATGCTGCGACGAAAAGTTGAATTGAAAAACCGAATCGTTGCAGGGATTGCCCTCATGTTTACGAGTTTTATTATTTTTAGCCATGCGTTATTGTTTGAGCAATTAACAGCATCAGGTGACTTAGCATCGACATCGGTGTTAAAGGAAACGTGGAATTTACTTATTACGACAGGCGGCATTGAAAACCGCTCCGGTGCATTAGGAGGCGGCATGATTGGCGGCTTGATCTTTAGTGTGCTGTCGTTGTTGTTTGACGTGACAGGCACGAAAGTTTTAGCGTGGGTATTATTGCTTGTAAGTGCGCTGTTGCTTGGTGGCAAGGCATTAATGCCACTTGTAACTGAACGCATAACAGCACTGCGTGAACGGGCATCTACGGCGTTTCAACGCAAATTGGTGCAGTGGAAAGAGCGTCGCAGTAAACAGCATGAGGAGGCGCTTATTGACAAGCCAAAACGTGAACGAAAGCGCAAGCAAGATGTGGCACTTTCAGCAGAGGAAGTCGAGCAAGTGCGACAAGAAGTGCAGGAGCCTGCACCGCAAGAGGAAATTGTGATTAAAACATTTGCAGAGCGAGTAAATGATGAAAAGCCGTTTAATTCTGAACAAAATCAGGAATATAAACAGCAAGAGCTTGTGCAATCGTCAACGGATGATCAAACGGCCTATATGCTGCCGACAATCGATGTGTTAAAGCGTTCTGAGGCACAAGACCAAAGCGACGAAAAGCGTAATGCAGAGATCAATAAACGACGCTTAGAAGAAACGTTTGAAAGCTTTAACGTGCGTGCACGCGTGACGAACGTACTGCTCGGTCCCGCCGTCACAAAATACGAAGTGACACCAGAGCCAGGGTACAAAATTAGTAAAATTGTGAGCTTGCAAGATGATTTAGCGCTCGCACTTGCTGCGAAAGATATTCGTATTGAAGCACCCATTCCAGGGAAGTCAGCAGTCGGCATTGAAGTGCCAAACAGCGAGGTTGCCGTCGTGACATTGCGCGACGTGTTAGAAACAGATGCGAACAACAAGCCGGATTCAAAGCTGCTAATAGGCTTTGGTATTGATGTAACGGGCGAACCGATTTTAGCAGAGCTCAATAAAATGCCCCACTTGCTCGTTGCCGGTTCTACAGGTAGTGGGAAAAGTGTATGCATTAACGGGATCATCGTATCGATTTTAATGCGCGCGAAGCCTCATGAAGTGAAAATGATGATGATTGACCCGAAAATGGTCGAATTAAACGTTTATAACGGCATTCCGCATTTATTAGCACCAGTTGTGACAGACCCGCGTAAAGCAGCACAGGCGCTTCAAAAGGTCGTTTCGGAAATGGAACGACGCTACGAGCTATTTTCACATACCGGTACCCGCAACATTGAAGGGTATAATGCACATATAGTATGTCACAATGAAGAAACAGGCGAAAAACAGCCGAAATTACCGTACATTGTTGTGATCGTTGACGAGTTAGCGGACTTAATGATGGTCGCGTCAAATGAAGTGGAAGATGCCATTATGCGACTTGCTCAAATGGCGCGTGCAGCGGGTATTCATTTAATCATTGCGACGCAGCGTCCGTCTGTAGATGTTATCACAGGTATTATTAAGGCAAACATCCCGTCGCGTATTGCGTTTGCGGTATCGTCGGCCATTGATTCGCGCACCATTTTAGATATGGGTGGTGCGGAAAAATTACTCGGGCGTGGGGACATGTTATTTATGCCGGCAGGTGTATCAAAACCGACCCGCGTACAAGGGGCATTTTTATCCGATAAAGAAGTAGAAAACATTACACAATATGTCATTGCACAGCAAAAGGCACAATATGAAGAAAGCATGATCCCAACAGATGAAGAAGTGATGCACATTGATGACGATGTTGACGAGTTGTATGCTCAAGCAGTCGAGTTAGTCATCGAGATGCAAAGCGCGTCTGTATCGATGCTTCAACGTAAGTTTAAAATAGGCTATTCAAGGGCTGCACGCATTGTTGACCAAATGGAAGACCGCGGCATTGTTGGTCCACCTGAAGGGTCAAAACCTCGAAAGGTACTTACGTCATAAATTTCCAAATTGCTGTTTTAAGAATTGCAGTCCGATTCAGATAATTAATTTTTCTGTTCTAACTGCAATTTTTTTTATCAAAAAAGGATGAATTATGATGTATTATTTATAAAAGTATTCCTTTTTAAAACGAAAAGTGTTATATTATTTCTCGATTAGTAGGGATGTTTTACATCAGATGTCTGATTTCTAACTTTGGTGGTGGTTAAAGGTGACTATTAAATCTGATCATCGTCATTTGTATTTACAAGTAATCGATCGATTAAAAGCTGACATTGAGCAAGGAATTTTTAAAGAAAACGAGAAATTACCTTCTGAATTTGAGCTGTCGAAAATGCTAGGAGTAAGCCGCGCAACGCTGCGAGAGGCATTGCGATTACTAGAAGAAGAAAACGTTATTATTCGTCGACACGGAGTTGGGACGTTTGTGAACCCAAAGCCTGTCTTTACATCAGGAATTGAACAGCTAACAAGTATTTCTTCGATGATTGAAAAAGCTGGGATGGTACCGGGTACAGAGTTTTTAAGCGCTGTGGAAACTGCACCTTCTGAAGATGATATGAAGCGTTTCGAAAATACAGAGAGCGACAAAATAATCACAATTGAGCGGGTTAGGACAGCTGATGGCGAACCGGTCGTTTATTGTATTGATCAGGCTCCAACAAGTTTACTGCCGAGCGATTTTGCCGAGAGCAATCATCGGGAGTCAATTTTTGAAGCAATCGAACAAACAGGAACTGTTCGTGTAGCGTATGCCGTTACATATATTGATCCTGTTGGGTATCATGAAAAAGCGTCTCCGATTTTAAAATGCAATCGCGAGACCGCATTACTCGTATTAAAACAACTGCACTATGACGAAAATGATCGCGTAGTGCTCTATTCAAAAAACTATTTTAGAGCTGATAAGTTCAGCTTCCATGTAGTACGCAAACGGGTGTAAAACATTCTTCTCGTATTACCTGCTAATTACAAAATTCTAGGGGGATTCTCAAATGAAAAAGCGTAAATTTGGTTTTGCATTAACAGCGGTATTAGCTGCTGGTACAGTATTAGCTGCATGTGGTGACGAAGAAACAACAGACAATGGTTCTTCAACAACTGAAGAAGGTTCAAACTCTGGTGATGCTTTCTCAGTAGCGATGGTTACAGACGTAGGTGGCGTGGATGACAAATCATTCAACCAATCTGCTTGGGAAGGGATCCAAGAATTTGGTGCTGCAAACGGTTTATCAAAAGGTGACGGTGGTTTTGACTACTTACAATCAGCTTCTGACGCAGACTACAACACAAACATCAACAACTTATTACGTCGTGACTTCGACTTAGTATTCGGTGTTGGATTCATGATGGCAGACGCAATGGGTGAAATCGCAAACGAAAACCCAGATGCAAAATTAGCCATCATTGACTCTGAAGTAGATGCACCAAACGTAGTATCTGTACTATTCAAAGAGCAAGAAGGTGCATTCTTAGCAGGTGCAGCCGCAGCTTCTATGTCTGAATCAGGCAAAATCGGTTTCGTAGGTGGCGTTGATATTCCAGTAATCAACCGCTTCCACGCAGGTTACGTTGCAGGGGCACAAGCAGTAAACCCTGACATCGAAATTCAAGTACAATACACAGGTGCATTCGATAAAGCAGACTTAGGTAAAACAGCTGCTAACTTAATGTACTCTTCTGGCGTAGATATCATTTTCCACGCAGCTGGTGGTACGGGTAACGGTGTATTCTCTGAAGCAAAAGAGCGTAAAGCAAAAGATCCTGATGCAAACGTTTGGGTAATCGGTGTAGACGCAGACCAATATGACGAAGGTCAAGTGGATGCAGATACAAACGTTACATTAACATCAATGTTAAAAGGTGTTAACGCAGCGGTAGTAGATATTTCTACACGTGCACAAGACGGTGAATTCAACGGCGGTGAAACGTTAGTATACGGTCTGAAAGAAGGCGGCGTACAATTAGCGGATTCTCGTGGCGCAATCCCTGAAGATGTAATGGCAGTTATTGAAGATTACACAGCAAAAATTTCTTCTGGTGAAATTACAGTTCCTGAAGAAAAGCCAGCTAAATAATTTTCAAAGGCGATCGCTTACAGACATTCACATCATAGAGGTCATCGCGGCTTCTATGATGTTTTTTATGAAATAAACTTATTGTTCAGTAAATTGTAAATTGTTAGATGAAAGATTTGTTTTTACAAGTCTTTCATGTGGTAATTTAAGAGTACCTTTCATTACGACAATGATGATGAAGTAAGTACAGTATTTGTACGCAAAATAAAAACATTACATTCAAATTTTGACATGCCTAAAGGAGTGATTACAGTGGAATATGTGATTGAGATGCTAGGAATTCGTAAAGAGTTCGGTAATTTCGTAGCGAATAACAATATCACGCTCCAACTAAAAAAAGGCGAAATTCATGCACTGCTTGGAGAAAACGGTGCCGGGAAATCGACTTTAATGAACGTCTTATTCGGTCTTTATCAGCCGGAAGCGGGCGAAATTCGTGTCAACGGGAAAACGGTAAGCATTGCGAACCCAAACGTAGCGAATGACTTAGGAATTGGGATGGTTCACCAACACTTTATGTTAGTGGAAAATTTCACCGTAACAGAAAATATCATTTTAGGCAGTGAGCCAACGAAATTCGGTACGGTTAACATTCGACAAGCCGCGAAAAAAGTAAAAGAGCTGTCAGAGCGCTACAACTTAGATGTGGATCCAAATGCGAAAATTGAAGACATTTCGGTCGGTATGCAGCAGCGTGTTGAAATTTTAAAGACGTTATACCGCGGCGCAGAAATGCTTATTTTCGACGAACCAACCGCTTCGTTAACACCGCAAGAAATTGAAGAGCTTATTCAAATTATGCGTCTTCTTATTAAAGAAGGAAAGTCGATCATTATTATTACGCATAAGCTAAAAGAAATTATGGAAGTATCGGACCGCGTGACAATCATTCGTAAAGGGGAAGGCATTGGCACAGTCGTGACAGCTGAAACGAATCCGAACGAGTTAGCGGAATTAATGGTTGGTCGTCAAGTTGAGTTTAAAACGGAGAAGAAAGATGCAACACCAGGTGAGGATGTGCTGGTCATTAATGATTTAACGGTGGCAGATTACCGTGGCATCGACAAAGTGGTGAACTTAAACTTAAACATTCGTAAAGGTGAAATCGTAGGGATTGCAGGGATTGACGGCAATGGTCAATCAGAATTAATTGAAGCGATTACCGGCTTACGTAAAGTGAAAAGCGGTTCGATTACATTAAATGGTCAAAACATTACAAACTTAAAGCCGCGTGATATTACGGAATCAGGTGTTGGACATATTCCAGAAGACCGTCATAAGCACGGCTTAGTACTCGATTTCCCAATCGGTCACAACATTGCACTGCAAACGTATTATAAAGCGCCAATTTCAAAAGGCATGATCATGGATTACAAAAAGATCAACGAAAAAGCGCGTCAAATTATTGAAGAATACGACGTGCGTACAGGGCATGGGGAAATGACACCAGCACGCGCGTTATCAGGTGGTAACCAGCAAAAAGCGATCATCGGTCGTGAAGTAGACCGCGATCCAGATTTATTAATCGCAGCACTTCCGACGCGTGGATTAGACGTTGGGGCAATTGAGTTTATTCACTCTCGTTTAATCGAGCAACGCGATAAAGGAAAAGCGGTATTATTAATTTCGTTTGAATTAGATGAAGTTATGAACGTATCGGACCGCATTGCCGTTATTTATGACGGTACAATCGTTGATACGGTATATCCGAAGTTAACGAACGAGCAAGAGCTAGGGCTATTAATGGCTGGTGAAGCGCGTCAATCAAAACCGGATATGCTTGCAAAAGGAGGGACAGAATAAATGTCAAATCGTGTCGTTAATATTCTCGTTCCAGTCATTTCAATCATTGTCGGCTTACTTGTCGGCGCTGTCGTGATGCTTGTATCAGGTTACGATCCAGTAAAAGGATACATCGCACTTTGGAACGGGATTTTTGGAGACTCGTACTCGATCGGGAATACGATTCGCCAAATTACACCATACATTTTAGCTGGTTTAGCAGTAGCATTCGCCTTCCGTACAGGATTATTCAACATCGGGGTTGAAGGGCAATTATTAATGGGTTGGTTAGCAGCAGCATGGGTAGGATATGCCGTTGAATTACCACGTATCATTCACTTACCACTTGCTATTTTAGCAGCAGCAGTAGCAGGTGCATTCTGGGCATTTTTAGTCGGTTTCTTAAAAGCACGCTTAAATGTACATGAAGTTATTTCATCGATCATGTTAAATTACACAGCATTATACGTAACGAATGCGGTTATTAAATCATTATCAGATGGTGGTTTTAAAACAGAAACGGTTTTACCATCAGCGACGTTACGTGCACAGTGGTTACGTGACATGACGGACAACTCAAGCTTACATTTAGGGATTATTTTATCGCTTTTAATGGTGCTTGTGATGTGGTTCATTTTAGAAAAAACGACGCGCGGTTACGAGTTAAAAGCGGTTGGTTTTAACCAAAACGCAGCGGAATATGCAGGGATGAGCGTTAAGAAAAACATCATTTTAGCAATGACAATCTCAGGGGTATTCGCCGGTCTTGCAGGTGCGATGGAAGCGCTTGGTACATTCCAAAACGCATCGATCAAAGCAGGCTTTACAGGTGTAGGATTTGACGGGATTGCCGTAGCACTTCTTGGTGCGAATACACCACTTGGAGTAGTATTTGGGGCAACGTTATTTGGTTCATTAAAGTACGGTGCATTAAACATGCCAAACGCCGCTGGTATTCCAGAGGAAATGGTATCGATTATTATCGCATTAATTATTTTCTTCGTAGCATGTGGTTACGTTATTCGTTTAGGGTTACAAAAATTTGGATCGAAGAAGGAGGGCAACTAAGATGAGTGGTTTAGAGATTTTATACTTCATCATTCCTTCAGCGATTCTTTACGCAACACCGCTTATTTTCACGGCAATCGGTGGGGTGTTCTCAGAACGATCTGGTGTTGTCAACATCGGTTTAGAAGGGATCATGGTTGTTGGTGCATTCGTCGGCATTTATGTGAACTTAGAATACGGCGCAGCGATGGGCGCAAGCGTCATTTGGCTTGCCATTTTAGCTGCACTTGTAGCAGGGGCCATCTTCTCGTTATTATTAGCGGTTGCAGCGGTATCATTCCGCGCAGACCAAACGGTAACAGGCGTTGCATTAAACATGCTTGGTGCCGCATTAACGATTTTCTTAGTGAAGTTAATTTATCAAAAAGGGCAAACGGATATGATTGCTAATCCTATTCGCCGCTTTGAAGTACCATATTTATCAGACATTCCGTTTTTCGGTCGTCTTTTATTCCATGATGTATACAGCACATCGATCTTAGCGTTTGCTGTTGCCATTTTAGCTTGGTTCGTTATTTACAAAACGCCATTTGGTTTACGTCTTCGCGCAGTTGGGGAACACCCAATGGCAGCGGATACGATGGGGGTCAATGTCGCAAAAATGCGTTACATTGCTGTTTTAATCTCAGGGGCACTAGGTGGTATTGGTGGTGCGGTATACGCGCAAACAATCACATTAGACTTCTCCGCTTCGACAATTGCAGGGCAAGGATTCATGGCCATTGCGGCTGTTATTTTCGGGAAATGGCATCCAATCGGCGCACTTGGTGCAGCGTTATTCTTCGGGGTTGCGCAAACATTAAGTATTGCCGGTAACCAAATTCCGGTGATACAAGACATTCCAGCAGTATACTTACAAATTTTACCGTACGTCTTAACGATTTTAGCACTTGCTGGTTTCATCGGAAAAGCAATTGCGCCAAAAGCATCGGGTACACCGTATATTAAAGGAAAACGATAAAAAAGAAAAAGCGAGTGAATACATACAAAGTATTCGCTCGTTTTTTTAGTTTGCGGTACAATGCTATAGACATGCTTTTTCGTTTATACATGTATCGGTCAATTTGATTTTCGAGGAGGGAATGGATTTGTTTACGACAATCCAACTAGCAAAAGGCGTACAGCTACATGTGCGTCCAACAACACAGTTTAAAACGGTGAATTTTTCGATTAAATGGCGTACGGCGTTAACGGACGAGGCAGCGGCTGCACGTACGGTTTTAACAAATGTTCTGCAACATAGCAATGCAAAATTCCAAACGACAGCGGCCTTCCGTAGCTATTTAGACGATTTATATGGCACGGTTCTTTATTTTGATACAGCAAAGCGTGGCAATGAGCATACGGTGCTGTTAAATGTAGAAACAGTCAATGACCAATATTTAAACAATGCGAACGTATTGCAAGAGGTGCTAGCAACGTTACATACGGCTGTATTTGAACCGAATGTTGATGAGACAGGTGCGTTTAAAGCAGAGATCGTACATCGTGAGCGCGAAATGGTCGTACAACGCATCCAGTCGATCTTTGATGATAAAACGCGTTATGCACAGCAAAAATTAACGCAATTAATGCGTCCAAACCATCCAGCATCGATTTCTGCGAACGGCTCGCTTCATGCGGTAAAAGCTGTAACGGTTGAAGATGTTATGCAGGCATATAAAACGATGCTACAAAACGACCGCATCGACATGTATGTTGTAGGGGATGTGGAACCTGAAGCAATCGCACAACGTTTACAAAAGGCGTTTCCATTTGAAGATCGCGAACCAACGGCACTAGCAGCGATTCCGGCAAATACGACGACATTTGATTACGTGCGTGAGCAGCAAGAAATGAAGCAAGGGAAGCTACATATTGGCTATAGCACACCTGTACGCTTTGGCGATCCAGATTTTGCAGCGATGCAAATTTTTAACGGCATTTTCGGCGGCTATCCGCATGCGAAGCTCTTCATGAACGTCCGTGAAAAAGAAAGTTTAGCGTATTACGCATCGAGCTCTTATTCAGGGCATTACGGCTTAGTATTCGTATTAGCGGGCATTGAAGCAGCGAATGAAGAAAAGGCATATACGCTCATTCAACAGCAGTTACAAGCGATGCAGCAAGGTGATCTGACGGACTTAGAGCTAGCACAAACAAAAGCGATGCTCACAAACCAATTAAAAGAGGCGCTTGATTCAGCGCGTGGACAAATTGAAATTTATGACCAATATAAAGATTTAGCTGAAACGTTTTCAATTGATACGTGGGCAGCGCGTTGGGATGCGATTACATTAGCAGACGTACAGCGCATGGCGCAGCAAGTGACGCTTGAGAAAGTGTACTTCTTAAGTGGGAAGGAGCAATAACATGGAAAAGATTACATTTGATCAACTAGACGAAACGCTTTATTACGAAAAAATGGATAACGGATTAGACGTGTATATTTTGCCGAAAAAAGGCTTCTCCAAAACGTTTGTGACGTTCACAACAAAATATGGCTCAATTGACCGCACGTTTGTGCCGCTTGGCGAACAGGAAATGATTACTGTACCAGATGGCATTGCACACTTTTTAGAGCATAAAATGTTTGAAAAAGAAGATGGAGACGTGTTCCAAAAGTTCAGTGAGCTTGGGGCATCTGCCAATGCATTTACGTCCTTTACACGCACAGCGTATTTATTCTCTGCGACAAATCACGTATATGACAGCACGAAAACATTGCTTGATTTCGTGCAACAACCGTACTTCACAGACGAAACGGTTAACAAGGAAAAAGGCATTATTGGGCAAGAAATTACGATGTATGACGATCAGCCAGATTGGCGTCAATATTTCGGGACGATTGAAAACATGTACCACAATCACCCGGTGAAAATTGATATTGCCGGGACGATTGAAACGATCGACGGCATTACAGCAGAGCATTTATATACGTGCTACAACACGTTTTATCATCCGTCAAACATGCTTGTGTTTGCGATCGGCGCTGTAGATCCAGAAGAAATGATGACGTTTATTCGTAACGATCAAGCTTCAAAGGAATTCCCTGCACCAACGCCGCTTAATCGCCATTTTGATGAGGAGCCAACAGCAGTTGCTGTGAAAGAGCGCACGCTGTATATGGACGTACAAAAGCCAAAAGCAATGGTCGGCTTAAAGGCAAAACAAGTCGATTTACAAGGGGCTGACATGTTAAAGCATGAGCTTGCGATGAACATTGGCTTTGAATTATTGTTTGGACGCACATCACCGTTTTACACGCGCGTATACGAAGCGGATTTAATCGATGAGTCGTTTGGACAAGACTTCTCGCTTGAGCAGGGCTTCGGCTTTGGCTTGATCGGTTCGGACACATTTGAACCGGAGCGCTTAATTGCGGAGATTCAGCAGGAGCTAGCGGCAGCCGAACAAACATTGCCGTTTACCGCAGAAGATGTAGAGCGCATGAAGCGTAAAAAAATTGGTTTCTATTTACGTGCGATGAACTCGATTGAATTTATTGCCAACTCATTTACGCGCTATAAATTTAACGATATGAACTTATTTGATGCAGTGCCAACACTTGAGCAGTTAACGTTTGCTGACATTCAGCACGCATTAACATCGATTCAAGGGAAAGACCAACAAACGATCTTCACCGTGTTACCGATGCAGCAGGAGGAGCAAAGTGCGTAAACGCTTTGCGCTCGTGCTCGGTGCTTCTGGCGCAATTGGGCAAGCCATCTGTCGCCGCTTAGCACGTGATGGCTGGTCGTTGTATGTGCAATATCATCACGGGATCGAGCGCATGGAAATGTTATATGAGGAGCTTGTTGCCACATATCCACAACAAGAGTTTATGACAATTCAAGCGGATTTTAATGATGTAGAAGGTGCGGATCGATTAGCACCGAATATTTTCGCGCTCGATGCGATCGTGTTTGCAAATGGACACGCGCATTACGGCATGCTTGAAGATACAACGGTCGATGCGATGCAGTCGCTTTGGCGCGTGCACGTGCAAAATCCAATGCGTCTTTGTGCACTTTTGAGCTCAAAGCTTCGTCAAACGAACGGGGCCATCGTATTTATTGGTTCGATTTGGGGAGAAGCAGGCGCGTCATTTGAAGTGGCGTATTCTGCTGTAAAAGGTGCCCAGCATGCGTTTGTAAAAGCGTATGCACAAGAAGTGGCACCGAACATTCGTGTCAATGCAGTGCTTCCTGGATTTATTGAAACGACGATGAATCAACATTTAAGTGACGAAGAACAGGATGCACTCATGCAAGACATTCCGATGCAGCGCGCCGGAACGCCTGAAGATGTCGCCCATATGGTAGCGTTTTATGTCGGTGAAGAAACGCGTTATGTAACGGGACAATGCGTGCGCGTTAACGGTGGTTGGTATATATAAGCGGTTGTTTCCATGTCGGCTAGTTCATCGCATGTTGCTTCGAGTGTCTCAATGAAGTCCAGTTCATGGGATAAATGTCGTGTTTTATTTTGAAACAGTTGAAAATATCATGAATGGAACTTTTCAATAGGTATAAAATCAGCTATGATGTTACATAGAAGCAACGGCATGCACGCGCATGACAAAAGGAGACGATGTCAATGAATGAATGGTATTTTGAGTACGAAATTCAAGTCAACCGTCCTGGACTACTTGGCGACATTTCATCATTATTAGGAATGCTGCGTGTTAATATTGTAACGATTAATGGGATTGATGAAGTACATCGTGGTATGCTGTTATCGGCAGAGCGTGAAGAGTCGATTGATCGTTTTCGCTCAATCGTATCAACGATGGAGCATATTCATGTTACGAAGTTTCGACAGCCGAAGCTGCGCGATCATTTAGCGCTTCGACACGGGCATTACATCCCAAAAGATAGCGATGAAAAAAATACGTTTCGCTTTGTTCGAAGTGAATTAGGGATTTTAGTCGACTTTTTAGCAGAAATCTTTAAAAAAGATGGACATAAAATGATTGGCATTCGTGGTATGCCGCGTGTTGGGAAAACGGAGTCGATCGTTGCTGCAAGCGTATGTGCCAACAAACGATGGATTTTTTTATCATCGACCATGATTAAGCAAACGTTGCGTAATAAGCTACTTGGAGATGAGTTTAATACAAATAACGTGTTCATTTTAGATGGCGTTGTAACGCGACGTTCTGGCGATGAGCGTCATTTACAACTTGTGCGAGAAATGATGAGTTTACCTACGATTAAGGTGATTGAACATCCAGATATATTTGTGCAAAACTCCGAATATACGATAGAGGATTTCGATTATATTATTGAATTGCGTCATCATCCAGAAGAAGAAATTACATTTGAAATTTTAGAACAAAATCAAAGACAATCCGATTTCGGCAGCTTTAATGGATTTGGCGGAGGATTTGATGGTTTTAATTTTTAAGCAAAGTAGGTGTTATTGTTGAATGAAATTGGAAGTCGCTTAAAGGAAGCGCGTCTTGCAAAGCGAATGTCATTAGACGAACTGCAAGAAGTAACAAAAATTCAAAAGCGCTACTTAGAGGCGATTGAGGAAGGCAATTTTGAGATGATGCCAGGTGCCTTTTATGTACGTGCTTTTATTAAGCAATATGCGGAAGCAGTGAGCTTAAACCCAGATGAATTATTAGCGAATTATAAACTTGATGTACCACAAACAAGTTCTGAAGAAGTGACACATTCCATTCAAAGTACGCCTAGTCGTAGAAAGATTTCTCGCTCATCATCGTCAAGTAAATTTGTCGACGTTATGCCTAAACTAATTGTAGCTTTATTTATCATTGTATTATTTGTGACGTTTTGGATTTTCTTACAAAAGAAGCTTGGCAACGAAACGGTAGGAGAAGAAGAAGCAACACCCGCTGTAGAATACGTTGAAAAAGAACCTTCAAAAGAGCCGGAGCAAGCACCAGCTGAAGAGGAAAAAGACGACGAAACAGCAGAACAACCTGCGAAAGAGGAAGAGCCAGCACAACCAGCACAAACACTTGCTGCCGGTGAAGTACAATCAGACGGTGTAACAACGGTGTATAAAGTGACGGGTACGGACACATTAAACTTACGCATTGAAGCGGCTGGTTTAACATGGATTGGTATTCGTAATGCAGCAGGAGCTGAACAAGTGGAAGCGCGTGCGTACAATGCAGGTGAAGTCGTGGAGTTCGATGCGACAGCAAACCGCTTTGCACGAATTCGTTTAGGTGATTCAACGCAGGCAAAAGTATTTGTTAACGGTGAGCAAATTCAATTTGCGCAAAACATTGTGACACAAAACATCATCATTCAGTTTGCTGAATAATTTTTTGACAGGAAATAGTCGTCTAATGATGGCTATTTCCTTTCTAATGTGTACAATAATAAGTAAGATTCGTCAGCCACGTAGCACTATGCTGCGTGGTGTCTTATTACATAACGACGATATTTAAAACGAAAGGTGTTAACCAGCATGAACATTCCAAATAAAATCACGGTATCACGTATTTTATTAATTCCAATTTTCATGATTTTCATCATGTTTGATTTTGGATGGGGCAGCGTGACGTTTATCGGAGCTGAAATTGGTGTGAGTCAATTGATTGGTGCATTTATTTTTATTTTTGCATCCGCAACAGATTGGGTAGACGGTTATTATGCACGTAAATACAATTTAGTCACAAACTTAGGGAAATTTTTAGACCCGCTTGCAGATAAATTGCTTGTTTCTGCAGCTCTTATTTTATTAGTGGAGATGAACTACGCACCAGCGTGGGTCGTTATTTTAATTATTAGCCGTGAGTTTGCTGTAACGGGCTTACGTCTTGTATTAGCAGGTGGTGGCGAAGTGGTAGCCGCGAACAATTTAGGGAAAATTAAAACGTGGACGCAAATTGTGGCCATTTCAGCTTTACTACTGAACAACACGATCTTCACATTGATCGATATTCGCTTTGATTTAATTATGTTATACGTAGCACTATTCTTTACAGTATGGTCTGGTTGGGGCTATTTTTACCCGAACCGCCACGCATTATTAACAAACAAGTAAAGGGGACTTTTTTGTGAATGCAGAAATTATTGCGGTAGGCTCAGAGCTGTTGCTTGGGCAAATTACAAATACGAATGCACAATTTATGTCAGAACATTTGTCAGAGCTTGGGATTAACGTGTACTTCCATACCGTTGTTGGAGACAATCCTGTCCGTTTAGAAGAAGCGATCTCGATTGCACAGCAACGTGCAGACTTAATTATTTTCTCAGGTGGTCTTGGGCCGACAAAAGATGATTTAACGAAGGAAACGATTGCGCGTGTACTTGATCGTTCACTTGTAACAGACGGCGTTGCAATGGCGTCAATCGAAGCGTTTTTTGCTTCGCGCAATCGCGTCATGACTGAGAACAACCGCAAGCAAGCGCTCGTGCTTGAAAACAGTCACGTATTTGCCAATCATAACGGCATGGCACCAGGAATGGCAGTGGAAACGGATACGCACACGTACATGTTGTTTCCAGGGCCACCAAATGAGCTACAACCGATGTTTCAGTTTGAAGCAAAACCATATTTAGCCGCGAAGTTAAGCGATGATGAAAGCATTATTTTATCGCACGTTATGCACTTCTTCGGCATTGGGGAATCGGATCTTGAGCACCGCATTGAACATATTTTAGCAACACAAACAAACCCAACTGTGGCACCGCTTGCATCCGCTGGTGAGGTGAAGCTGCGCATTACAGCAAAAGCGCACACGGTAGCAGAAGCAACCGCGCTAAATATGGCGATGGAACAACAGCTACAACAAATTGTCGGTGAATACCAATACGGCATTAACGATGATACGCTCATTTCAAAAACGGTAGAGCTATTGCAGCGCCATGAGCTAACGCTTTCTGTTGCAGAAAGCTTAACGGCAGGGTTAATGCAGGCAGAGCTTGCTGATATTCAAGGTATTAGTGCTGTATTAGCTGGTGGTGTCGTCGTGTATAACGAAGACGTCAAAGTGGAACAGCTTGGCATCGCGCGCGAAACAATTGATACATATTCGGTCGTAAGCGGTGAAGTGGCTGCTGCGATGGCGACGAATGTACGCGAAAAATTTGGCACATGTGTTGGTGTTGGTTTAACCGGTGCAGCTGGACCTGAGCCACACGGAGATCAACCGCCAGGAACGGTATATATCGGCATCGATGTCAACGGACATGTAGAAACGTATAAGTTGAATTTGCACGGATTACGTAACACCGTGCGCATTCGTGCCGTAAAATATGCGTGTCATTACTTGATGCAGCAGCTCGTGAAAAACGGTTATAACAAGTGAAAATGAGACAGCAGAATTGAGCCTTCATACAGGCTCAATTTTTTGTTTTAGCGTATAATAAAGAGGTAAGAAAAGTGCTTAACATAGCGTATTTATCGCGTTTTTGCAATGAATATGCTCAAAATAATACTTTCGATAAAAATCGAAAATATGTTCGCTTTTTGCTTGAATGTTTCAATGAAACAAGTTATACTTTAACTATAGTAATTGAGTAGAACGAAGGAGGACGCACAGCATATGAGCGATCGTAAACAAGCGCTAGAAATGGCGTTAAAGCAAATCGAAAAACAATTTGGTAAAGGTTCTGTTATGAAACTTGGTGAAGCGACTGACCGTCAAATTAGCGCGACATCATCAGGTTCTGTAGCATTAGATATTGCATTAGGTATTGGTGGTTATCCGAAAGGACGTATCGTTGAAATTTACGGACCAGAGTCTTCAGGTAAAACAACATTTGCGTTACATGCTATTGCAGAAGTACAAGCAAACGGGGGAACAGCTGCATTCATCGATGCAGAGCACGCGTTAGACCCAGTGTATGCACAAAAGCTAGGCGTTCAAATTGACGAGTTATTATTATCTCAACCAGATACAGGGGAGCAAGCGTTAGAAATCGCAGAAGCATTAGTACGTTCAGGTGCGATCGATATTATCGTTGTCGACTCGGTAGCTGCACTTGTACCAAAAGCGGAGATTGAAGGCGAAATGGGTGACTCGCATATGGGTCTACAAGCGCGTTTAATGTCACAAGCATTACGTAAATTATCTGGTGCGATTAATAAATCAAACACATTAGCGATCTTCATTAACCAAATTCGTGAAAAAATTGGTGTCATGTTCGGGAACCCTGAAACGACTACAGGTGGTCGTGCCCTGAAGTTCTATTCATCTGTTCGTTTAGAAGTACGTCGTGCAGAAGCGATTAAGCAAGGAACGGAAATTGTCGGTAACAAAACAAAAATTAAAGTTGTAAAAAATAAAGTAGCGCCACCATTCCGCACAGTTGAAGTGGATATTATGTACGGGGAAGGGATTTCAAAAGAAGGTGAAATCGTCGATCTTGGTGCAGAGTTAGAAATCATTCAAAAGAGCGGTTCTTGGTATTCGTATAACGGCGAACGCATCGGACAAGGCCGTGAAAATGCGAAGCAATTTTTAAAAGAAAACCCACATATTCGTGAAGATGTTGCAGAAAAAATTCGTGTATCAAACGGCATCGGTGAGGGACCAGGTCCAATTATTGATCGTAAAGATGACGAAGATGAGTTGTTACAAGACGAAGAATAAAAGTTTAAAGGCAAAGCTGCGTGTTTTTTCAGCTTTGCTTTTTTGGATTTTGTTCTAAAAGAAAGCGCAAACAAATGCGGTAAAACAAGGTGTATAAAATGTTTTGGAGGCATTGCCACTCCTTGACAGTATGGCAACATTACATTTACAATTGAGAAGTATAATTTCTTACATTTGAAACAAAATGACGCATAAACGCGTACATCAATTGAACATGAACTGACATTAGCAAGAGGAGGTGTTCGAATGCCAGAAATCATTACAATCATCATCTCCGCTGTGCTTGGAATCATCGTCGGTGCCGTTGTTGTTTATTTCTACGTGAAACAAGTGAATGAATCCAAAGTAAATGGTGCAAAGTTTATTGCCGACCAAATTGTTGATGAAGCAAAGCGCGAGGCAGATGCTTTAAAGAAAGAAGCACTACTTGAAGCAAAAGATGAAACTCACAAACTTCGAACTGATGCAGAGAACGACATTCGTGAACGTCGTTTCGAGCTTCAAAAGCAAGAAAATCGCTTATTACAAAGAGAAGAAAACTTAGATCGTAAGGATGAAGCTCTAAATAAGAGAGAAGAAGGGTTAGAGCGTAAAGATCAAACTGTCGCTGAAAAACAACAGCAAATTGAACAGATGGAAAGCAAAGTGGAACAGCTCGTTGCACAGCAACAATCTGAATTAGAACGTATTTCGGCGCTTACGCGGGAAGAAGCTAAAGGCATTATTTTACGCGAGGTAGAACAAGAGTTAACGACAGATATCGCAGCGATGACAAAAGAGTCAGAATTACGTGCGAAAGAAGAATCAGACAAAAAAGCACGTGAAATTTTATCGCTTGCATTACAACGTTTCGCTGCTGATCACGTAGCAGAAACGACAGTATCGGTTGTGACATTACCAAATGATGAAATGAAAGGTCGAATTATCGGTCGAGAAGGTCGTAATATTCGAACGCTTGAAACATTAACAGGTATTGATTTAATCATTGACGATACACCAGAAGCGGTTATTTTATCAGGGTTTGACCCAATTCGTCGTGAAACGGCTCGACTGGCACTTGAAAAACTTGTGCAAGATGGTCGTATTCACCCAGCACGCATTGAAGAAATGGTTGAGAAATCTCGTCGTGAAGTCGATGAGCAAATTCGTGAGACGGGTGAACAGACAATTTTTGAAGTCGGTATCCATAACTTACACCCAGACTTAATGAAAATTTTAGGTCGTATGAAATATCGTACAAGTTACGGACAAAACGTCTTAAAGCATTCAATCGAAGTGGCGCATTTAGCAGGGCTACTTGCAGCGGAGCTAGGCGAAGATGTAACGCTTGCCAAACGTGCAGGCTTACTGCATGATATCGGGAAAGCGATTGATCATGAAGTCGAAGGAAGCCACGTTGAAATTGGCGTAGAGCTGGCGACGAAATATAAAGAGCATCCGGTTGTTATTAACAGTATTGCATCTCACCATGGTGATGTCGAAGCAACATCTGTAATTGCTGTACTTGTCGCAGCTGCCGATGCACTATCTGCCGCGCGTCCAGGTGCCCGCAGTGAAACATTAGAAAACTATATTCGCCGTCTTGAAAAACTGGAAGAAATTTCAGAGTCTTACGATGGTGTTGAAAAATCATTTGCGATTCAAGCAGGTCGTGAAGTACGCATTATCGTACAGCCAGATAAAATTGACGATTTATCTGCACATCGCTTAGCGCGAGATATTCGTAAACGTATTGAAGAGGAACTGGATTATCCAGGTCATATTAAAATTACTGTGTTACGTGAAACGCGCGCTGTAGAATACGCGAAATAAAAAAGATTCATTGGAGCAATTTTGCTTCAATGAATCTTTTTTTACGATTAAATGGAAATTTTATATTGATACAAGCTTGAAAATATAGGATTCATTATATAGTGCTTGTTTTGTTTTTTATAGTGAGGTAAATAAAACAGGTACTTTAACATGAATGTGGATACTTTTTGTAGTGGTAAAAGAGATATTCTTAGGCATTTCTTAGTTTTTTGTGTATATGAAGTAATTATTATCCAAATCTATGTTCCAAAAAAATAAAATATGCTAAAATTATAGGTATAAGAGAAGGGGGAATTAACAAATGAACAAACGTAATCAATTTGTAGCAACAGCCGCAACAGCGGTATTAGCTGCTTCCGTTGTGGCAGTGCCAACGACAGAAGCCGCACAAATCTTTCCAGATGTACCAACAACACACGGTCACTATGACACAATTAATGAATTAGCAGAGCGTGGGATTGTAAAGGGCTTCCCAGATGGTACATTTAAACCAGGTCAATCCGTAACACGTGGCCAAGCAGCGAAAATGATCGCAGGTATTTTAGGATTAGATACAACAAATGTAAAAAATCCAAACTTCAAAGACATTAAAACAGATTTCCAATACTACGGTGCAATCGCAGCATTAGTTGATGAAGGGATCATCGATGGCTATGAAGACGGTACATATCGTCCAGACGCAACATTAACTCGTGGTCATATGGCAAAAATTTTAAACCGTGCGTTTAAATTAACAGCTGATACAACACCAGCGCCATTCACAGATATCGCAACGTCTGAGTACAAAAATGATATCGAAGCATTATACGACAACAAAGTAACGGTTGGGACAACGGCTACAACATATAGCCCACGTCAAAACGTAACACGTGGTCAACTTGCTTCATTCATCATCCGTGCAGAAGATGCAGTAGCATTTGAGCTTGTTGAAGTAAAAGGCACTATTTCAAAAATTGAAAACGGTGTTGTCACAATCGACGGCGTTGAATACACAGCAGATGCAAAATGGGCAGCGTTCTTCGGTGCTGACAATGCAGCAGCGTTAGTTGGCGCAGAAGTTGTATTAACAGTTCAAAAATCAAAAGATGGCAATGTCATCAAAGCGGTGAAATCTGTTAAGTTAACAAAGCCAAACACAACGTTTGATGCAAAAGGTTTAGCGGTTGATACAATCGAAATCGCAGCTGATGGCATTACGCTTAAAAATGCTGACGCAAAAGAAGTAAAAGTTGCAGATAAAGTGAATGCAAAAATCGAAAACAGCAATATCGGCACATTAACACTTGGTGTAGATGCAAAAGCGGCATTTAGTGGCACGAACAAAGTAGACAAAATCGCTCTACCAAAAGGTGTAAACCCAGCAAACGTTATTACAGGCTTACCAAATGTAGCAGATATTCCTGTAACGGAATACGAACCACCTACAACACCAGTTGACCCTCCATCAGGCGGTGGCGGTGGTTGGACACCACCTACAACACCAGTAAAAAACTATGAAGCAGATTTAGAATCAATCATTCCAGTTGTTGAAGGGACAGAGCAGTTTGCACAGTATCAATCAATTTTAAGCAAATATGCAGATGTAGATTATAGCTACACAGCAACAGGTGGCGGTTCTATTACAGTAGATGTTGATGATACGGTTACATTACAACAGTTACGTGTCGGCTTAGCAACAGAAGCACAAGGTGGCTTAGGCTTAACAGCATTTGCGCAAGATGTTGTTCGTCAATTAAGCGATGATCAATTAGCAGCGATTGATGCAGTTACATCTGTAACAGTGAAGTCAAAAGAAATTTCAGCAGCAACAATCAATGTACCTGCAAACAAAACATCTGAAGAGGCAATCAATCAAGTAGTTGCGGATGTAAAAGCAGCAGCTGTTGCAGCATACGATGAAGTAGGCGCTGAAACAAAAGCGATCGAAGTTGGTCCAGTGGATGTTATTATTACATTCTCAAACAGCACAACATTAACGTATACAGTAACAGTGAAATAATTATTGCTAGAAGCGCTGGGCGAGTAATTCGCCTAGCGTTTTTGCTTTGCCATACAGTTCGTTTTTACAACGCTCATAAAAAACGCTATAATACGTATATCTAGTGGAGAAAGAGTGATTACATGAAAGTTTTATTTATCGGCGATATCGTCGGCTCAATTGGTCGAGACGCTGTTGAAAAATATTTACCGCGCTTAAAGCGTAAGTACAATGTCGATGTTGTTATTGCAAACGGCGAAAATGCAGCAGCAGGTCGCGGTATTACGCGCAGCATTTACAACGACTTATTACAAATGGGTGTGGACGTCATTACGATGGGGAACCATACGTGGGACAATCGTGACATTTTTGATTTTATTGACGATGCAGATTATTTAATCCGACCAGCAAATTTTTCACCAGAAGCACCAGGTAAAGGAATGGTTCAAATTTCAAAAAATGGTGTCACGATGTCGGTCATTAATTTACATGGTCGTACATTTTTACCACCGCACGATGATCCGTTTGCAAAAGCAGATGAATTGATCGAGGAAGCGAAGAAAATTTCACCGCTTGTATTCGTTGACTTCCATGCAGAAGCAACGAGTGAGAAAATTGCCCTTGGCTGGCATTTAGATGGTCGCGCATCTGTCGTTGTCGGTACGCATACACACGTTCAAACAGCGGATGCACGCATTTACCCAGGTGGTACAGCGTACATTACCGATGTTGGTATGACAGGGCCGTATGATGAAATTTTAGGCATGTCAAAAGAAAATGTCATTTACCGATTCCAAACGCAAATGCCGCAGCGCTTTGAAGTCCCGAAAAAAGGGCGAGACGTATTAAGTGGTTTCTTTGTTGACATTGATGACAAAACAGGAAAAGCGATTCGTCAAGAGCGCATTTATATTAACGCAGACTACCCGTTCCAAGCGTAGTGATAGATGCTCAGCTTGTCTGAGCATCTATTTTATGTAGTGAGTTCAAAAAAATAACTTACTACCAAAAGTAAAGTGACAGAATTTTGACTTTTTTTCGATAATTTGTTTCGGCCTAACGACTGAAATTTATAAAAAACTAGTAGAAACAATAGAGAAACACTATGCTTCATGTTAAACTTATGAAGGAAATTTATATATATATTTAAGGAGATGTTTACATGTTACATCAGCTTTCGTGGAAAGTCGGTGGGCAACAAGGTGAAGGGATTGAGTCTACAGGTGAGATTTTCTCAACGGCAATGAACCGTTTAGGCTATCACTTATATGGCTATCGTCATTTCTCTTCTCGCATTAAAGGTGGCCACACGAACAATAAAATTACAGTACGTCCAACGCCAGTACAAGTGATTGCGGACGATTTAGATATATTAGTCGCGTTTGACCAAGAAACAATCGATGTGAACTATCACGAATTAACGGCATCAAGCATCATTTTAGCAGATGCGAAGTTCAATCCGGTTAATCCAGAAGATAGCAAAGCACCGCTATATGCGATTGGCTTTACAGAAATTGCATCAGAGCTTGGAACATCTCTTATGAAAAACATGGTAGCGATCGGGGCAACAGCGGCGTTACTAAACTTAGATGAAGCGGTTTTCCAAAGTGTTGTCGATGAAATTTTCGGCCGCAAAGGGGAAGAAGTCGTTGCAAAAAACTTAGAAGCGATCAAGCGTGGTCGTGATGAAGTGGTGGCGCAGCTAGGTGAGCGCGTTGGTGCATGGGCATTAGCACCGGCAGATGGTAAGCGTCGCATGTTTATGATCGGTAACGATGCCGTTGCCCTTGGCGCATTAGCAGCAGGTTCACGCTTCATGGCGGCGTACCCAATTACGCCAGCATCAGAAATTATGGAATACATGATTAAAAAATTACCGCTCGTTGGTGGTGCGGTTATTCAAACAGAAGATGAAATCGCAGCAGCGACGATGGCAATTGGGGCAAACTTCGGTGGTGTTCGCGCATTTACAGCATCAGCAGGTCCTGGTCTTTCATTAATGATGGAAGCAATTGGCTTATCAGGTATGACGGAGCAGCCACTTGTCATTATCGATACGCAGCGCGGTGGTCCCTCAACAGGTTTACCAACAAAACAAGAGCAATCGGATTTAATGGCGATGGTTTACGGTACACACGGTGAAATTCCGAAAGTTGTCATCGCACCATCAAACGGTGAAGAGGCGTTTTATGATACGATTCAAGCGTTTAACATCGCCGAGGAATTACAACTACCGGTTATTATTTTAACGGACTTACAATTATCACTTGGGAAGCAAACGGTAGAACCATTTGATTATAGTAAAATTGACATTCGCCGCGGCAAAATTGTCGACAGTGTTGAAGATGAAGAGACGAAAGAATACTTCAAGCGCTTTGAAGTGACAGAAGATGGTGTTTCACCACGTGTGTTACCAGGGCTAAAAGGCGGCATTCACCACGTAACGGGTGTTGAGCATGATGAGCAAGGAAAGCCTTCCGAAGCAACAGGCAACCGCCGTGCACAAATGGATAAACGTTTCCGCAAATTGGAGCATTTACGCTTTGAAAAACCTGTACATGTGAACGCACCACATGACGAGGCGGACGTATTACTTGTTGGCTTTAACTCAACGCGCGGGACGATTGAAGAGGCGATGGTGCAACTTGAAGCGGATGGATTGAAAGTAAACCATGCCCACGTCCGTTTAATGTTCCCATTCCCAGCAGACGAAATGCGTGCGCTTGTGGATCGTGCAAAGCATGTCGTTGTTGTGGAAAACAACGCAACAGGTCAATTAGCGAACATGTTAAAAATGAACGTTGGCGGACATGGGAAAATTAAAAACGTGCTGAAATATGACGGCACACCGTTTTTACCACGTGAATTAGCAGGCCTTGTAAAGGAGAGCATCTAATTATGGCAACATTTAAAGATTTTCGTAACGCAGTAAAACCGAACTGGTGCCCAGGCTGTGGTGACTTCTCTGTACAAGCGGCCATTCAGCGTGCAGCAGCGAACGTCGGCTACGAGCCAAACGAGCTAGCGGTCATTTCAGGAATCGGCTGTTCAGGACGTATTTCCGGTTATATTAACTCATACGGCTTCCACGGCATTCACGGACGTGCATTACCGATTGCCCAAGGATTAAAAATGGCGAATAAAGATTTAAAAGTCATCGCTTCAGGTGGTGACGGTGATGGTTTCGCGATTGGTATGGGTCACACAATCCATGCGATTCGTCGTAACATTGACATTACGTATGTCGTAATGGATAACCAAATTTACGGTTTAACAAAAGGACAAACATCACCACGTTCAGCAGCAGGTTTTGTAACAAAATCAACACCAGGTGGAGCAATTGAACCGTCGTTAAAACCGCTTGAAGTGGCATTAACAGCAGGTGCTACATTTGTCGCGCAAGGATTCTCAACAGATATTAAAGAACTAACTGCGTTAATTGAAGCGGGTCTTAACCATAAAGGATTCTCATTCATTAACGTCTTCTCACCATGTGTGACGTATAACAAAGTGAATACGTACGACTGGTTTAAAGAAAACTTAACGAAGCTTGCAGACATTGAAGGGTATGATCCGCATAACCGTGAGCAAGCAATGCAGACGGTCATGCAGCATGAAGGGCTTGTAACAGGTCTTATTTATCACGATACAGAAACAACATCGTACCAAGACAAAATTCAAGGCTACTCAGAGCTACCGTTAACAGATATTGATATTTCTTTACAGGAAGATCAATTCGAAGCACTTGTAAAAGAATTTATGTAACAAAAAAAGCGTAGGCGAATGCCTGCGCTTTTTGTATGCAAGGGTGGCGGTCGCAAGCAACTTTGAAAATATGATACAGTAAGAGCAAGATGGTGAGGTGTACAGATGGAAATCATCAATTTTTTACAGCATAAAAATGCACGCGATGAAGCGCAGCTCATCAAGTTATTTGCGAAATCACATAGCTTGGATGAACGTTTAGATGCGCTGCTTGCGAACAAGGAGCTACATGTGCATGACCATGCGTTATTTTTGGCGTTTTTAGCGTATGTAGAAGCGCAACACATGGAGGCACAAGCACTTTTTTATGACGTCATTCATTTGCCGAAATTTCAATTTGAAGCGCGCTATCAAATGAATTGGGCGCAAGTTGTGAAGCTAGCCGTCACATTTTTAACGATTTTGCGCGAAAATGACTATGAAAGCTACGAACAATTTAGCTCGTAGCTTGTCACTAGTGGCGGAAGTTCGTTATAATGATTGAATGCACTGCATGGAGAAAGGAGCTTTAGTCGATGAATGAAGAACAACGACTAGCTAGTCAACAAATTACAGCACCAAAAAAAGAGGAAAAAGATTATAGCCAATATTTCGAGAAGGTGTTTACAGCACCATCGTTAAAGGACGCAAAAAAACGTGGGAAAGAAGATATTAAATATCATAAAGATTTCACGATTGACGAAGCGTTTTTAAATATGGGGGTTGGTCGTAAGTTTTATATTCGTACGTACGGCTGTCAAATGAACGAACACGATACGGAAGTAATGGCGGGTATTTTCATGGCACTGGGCTATGAAGCAACGTCAGCGATTGAAGAGGCAGATGTCGTGTTATTAAACACGTGTGCCATTCGTGAAAATGCAGAAAACAAAGTATTTGGAGAGCTTGGGTTCCTGCTGAAATATAAACGAAAAAATCCGGATATGTTAATCGGTGTATGCGGCTGTATGTCGCAAGAAGAAGCGGTTGTGAATAAAATTTTAAAGCAATACCAGCACGTCGATATGGTGTTTGGGACACATAATATTCACCGCTTACCGAACATTTTAAAAGATGCGTACTTATCAAAAGAGATGGTCGTCGAAGTATGGTCAAAAGAAGGCGACGTCATTGAAAGCTTACCGAAAAAACGCCTCGGTTCGATCAAAGCATGGGTCAACATTATGTATGGTTGTGATAAGTTTTGTACGTACTGCATCGTACCGTATACACGCGGGAAAGAGCGTAGCCGTCGCCCAGAAGAAATCATTCAAGAAGTGCGTGAGCTAGCAGCACAAGGGTATAAAGAGATCATGCTGCTTGGTCAAAATGTTAACGCGTACGGTAAAGACTTTGATGATCTTGAGTACCGTCTTGGTGATTTAATGGATGAATTGCGCACGATCGATATTCCGCGCATTCGCTTTACGACAAGTCACCCGCGCGACTTTGATGATCATTTAATTGAAGTGTTAGCAAAAGGCGGCAACTTAGTGGAGCACATTCACTTACCGGTACAATCTGGTTCAAACGATATTTTAAAAATTATGGCACGTAAATATACACGCGAGCATTTTTTAACGTTAGTTGATAAAATTAAAGCAGCGATGCCAAACGTTACGTTAACGACAGATATCATCGTTGGTTACCCGAACGAAACGGAAGAGCAATTTGAAGAAACGCTCGATCTATATCGTCAAGTTGGCTTTGATATGGCGTTTACGTACATTTACTCACCGCGTGAAGGCACACCAGCTGCGAAAATGGTCGATAACGTATCAGACGAGGAGAAAAAGAATCGTCTGCACCGTTTAAATGAAGTGGTGGCGGAGTTCTCAGGCGCAGCGCTGAAAAAGTTAGAAGGCCAAGTGGTAGAAGTGCTCGTAGAAGGTAGCAGTAAGCGCCGTGACGATGTATTAGCTGGTTACACACGCAGCAACCGTCTTGTAAACTTCGAAACGGACGTAGCACCAGAAGAGCTTGTCGGAAAGCTTGTGAACGTGCGCATCGTAGAAGCAAAAACACACTCGCTACTAGGGGAGTTTGTTAACGTAGTGAACTAACGAAAGGGTGGATGAGATGTCAACGTATTATACGAAAGATCAAATTATCGAAAAAGCGCAAGAGCTAGCCCGTATGATTGCCAATACTGAAGAAGTCGACTTTTTTAAAAAGGCGGAGGCACAAATTAACGACAATCAATTTGTGCGCGAAAAAATTGCATCATTAAAAACACTACAAAAACAAGCGGTGAATTTTCAGCATTTAGGAAAAGACAATGCCTTTATGAAAATGGAGCAAAAAATTGAACAAATTGAAGCGGAGATTGATGAATTGCCGATCGTGCAGCAATTTAAGCAGTCGCAAGTGGATGTTAACCACATTTTACAGCTCGTATCCAATAGCATTGCCAACACCGTCACAAATGAAATTATTGAAGCAACAGGCGGCGACGTGCTACGAGGCGAATCAGGCTCGAAGGTAGCGCAGTCAACGCCTGGCAGCTGCTCATGAAAATGGCCATCTGCGCATAAAGTACTTTTAAGTATTTTGTGTGCGGATGGCTTTTTGTGTGCGATCATCGCGTGTAAAAAAGAATAGTTTGACGTAGTTTAGGGTAATGATTTAGTAAAATAGGTGTATAAAAACAGATTATTTATTCACAAAAGCGGGAATACATATCGGTAGTAGAAGGAATGAAAGATAGGGAGGGCAAACGATGACGTTAAATGCACACGTTCAACAAGAAAAAAAGCGCTTATGCAGTGGCTAATGCGCCTCGGGGAACAAATTCAAGATGGGACCGTAATTTTAGATGCAACAAGTGCTGCTCCCGAAATTTTATATTGTAATGATGCGTTTACAACGATGATGCATGTCGATGAACGAATTTTAAAACAAAAAAAATTGCACGATTTTAATGATGATACAGCGCAACAAGAATTATACCAGCGCTTTTATTTTACGCTTGCAACCGGCAGTCAGCAGCAAACGGTCATTACAAAGCGTGGGGATGATACGACATTTTGGAATGAAATAAGCGGCTACCCAATCAGCTCGACACAAGGGGATGTGTTACTGTTTTTCTGCATTTGTCGAGACGTGACACATTCGATTAATGATGGGGTGTTTTCAAATATTGAAAAAGATGTGTACGCATCGATTCATGAGGAACGTTCGTTGCAATCGACGCTTGACGATGTATGTGAACAAATTCGCCTATTTATGTGACGCCACGTCTACACCGTTATTTGTTTGAAAAAAAATAAGCAGTTTTATATCGCTGGGAAAAACGATACGTTTAAACAGTGGCATGAGCGAAACCGCAACGATTTTTTTGCTGGATCATATGTGTATGACGAGGAAGAAATGATCGTTAGCAACCGGTTATGGCATCATAATCGCTCGTTGTTTCAAGAGCAGGATATTCATTGCGTGTGGCAACAACGCATTAACAATCAGCAGCAGCAAATGGTCGCGCATTTTGCGGTATACGTTGATGGTAGCGTGAAGTTAACGGCAGAAGAGCGCATGTATTTACAGCGCGTGACGAATTTATTAAACGTATATTTACAAGTGCATCAGCAAAAGGAAGAAATCGAACGTCTTGCATACACCGACTATTATTCGACATTGCCCAATCATAAATATTTCACAACGTCGATGCAGTCAGTCTATAGCCAACGAAAAGAAGGGCATATTGTCATTATTGAAATTAGTGAGTTTCAACATATTATTGACTTGTATGGGCGCGACGGCATGAGCCGCTTAATGGAACAAATGGTTAAGCGCATTCACGAAATTTTACCGGAGCCCATTTTGCTTGCACGTTATGACAATGCGTCGCTCATTTTATGCAACGATGGGAGTCGCGATTTAAGTCATTTAAACATGCCAATTTTAGAAAATTTAACGTCCTCTGCGTATGAGTTGAAGGAGCATAAAGTATATGTGACGCTGAAGGTAGGGGTGAGTAAATATACGGCTGAAACGCATTGGCAAGAAGCGATTCACCATGCCGAGATCGCGTTGTCAGATGCGCGTAAAACGACCGGCACGATTACGCGTGTGTACGATGAATCGTTAAAGCGCAACTTACAAAAGGAAATGGATTTATTAACGCATTTACTCGAAGATTTGCAGCAGCGTAAATTGCAAGTGTATTTGCAACCGCAAGTCGATTTACGCACTGGGGAAATTGTATCGTTTGAAGCGCTCGCTCGTTGGAACAGTGAGCTGCTTGGCTTTATATCGCCGGTGGAGTTCATTCGTGTCGCTGAAAATGCCGGAAAAATTCATAAAATTGATACGTATATTTTAAGTCTCGTCCTGGAATGGCAAAGTGAACGAAAGAAAAAAGGGCTGCCGATGTATCCGGTGTCAGTGAACATTTCAGCAGACCATTTTTACTACCCGACGTTTGTTGAGGATTTCACGAAAAAAGTGGATCGCTATAATATCGACCACCGCTTAATAAAGGTAGAAGTGACCGAAAGCATCGAGCTAAACGATATGCAGCGTGCAAAGGATGTTATTTCGGAGTTAACGGAGCTTGGCTTTGATGTGTCGATTGACGACTTTGGTGTCGGGTACTCATCCCTTAGCTATTTACAGCAGCTGCCGTTTCGGGAAATCAAAATTGACCGCAGCTTCATCAATAACTTAATTGATCAACGTATGCACGCGGTCATGCGCACGATTGTACAGCTCTCAAAAGATCTATCGCTTCGCTCGGTGGCAGAAGGAATTGAAACGCCCGAGCAGCAGCAAAAAATGATCGATATTGGCTGCGATATTGGACAAGGCTATTATTTTTATCGTCCGATGCCGCTGGAAGAAATCAATGTTATTTTACAAAATCAATAACGAACACACGCACAATTCGCATCGCGACGAGTTGTGCGTTTTCATTTATGTACGTGAAACGCTTTCGCAATACAGACGTTTGTGCTTTTTGTTATAATAAAGAAATGTTTAGACGCAAAAAAAGACGCGTCAAGAAATGATATGAGTGAGGTTTTTGAACATGGCACACACGCCCATGATGTTGCAGTATTTAGAGATTAAAGAAAATTATAAGGACGCCTTTTTATTTTTCCGACTAGGCGACTTTTATGAGTTGTTTTTTACCGATGCAGAGCGCGCATCACAGCTATTAGAAATTACGTTAACGAGCCGTGCAGGAGATGGGGAAAACCGTATCCCAATGTGTGGCGTACCGCATCATTCAGCGCAAGGATACATTGAAACACTCGTTGCAAAAGGATATAAAGTAGCGATTTGTGAGCAAGTCGAGGACCCGAAAATGACAAAGGGTGTTGTGAAACGAGAAGTTGTACAGCTTGTGACACCTGGGACGATTACACAAGGCAAAACGATCGATGGCAAGACGAACCATTATTTAGCCGCAACGACGAAAGAGTCAAACGGTTATGCGTTGGCGTATTTAGACATTTCAACAGGTGAAGCGGTCGCACAAATGATCGACGGGGATGAAAAGGCACTGCTTAGTCAGCTTCATGCGTACAATATGAAAGAGCTTGTCGTAGAAGCGGCATTTTATGATGACTTTGTGGAACAGGCAGCGAATGCTGGCGTTGTGTTATCGATTGCGAAGCAGGAGATGGCTGCACATATAGTCGCGCCGTTTATCATCGATGTGCCAAGCTATATGGCACGCGCATGTACGCTGTTACTGTCGTATGTTGAGCAAACGCAAATGCGTGCATTAACACACTTGCAGCCTTTTTCGTACAACGAAGCGGAGCATTATTTACGCATCGACACGAATTCAAAACGCAACTTAGAGCTTATTCAATCGATTCGCGGTGGCGACACAAAAGGTACGCTTCTTTGGCTCGTTGATGAAACGGTCACAGCAATGGGTGGACGTAAATTAAAGCAGTGGCTCCATCAGCCGCTTGCGAGTCGTCGTCTCATTGAGCAACGCCAGCAATTTGTTTCGGACTTTTTAGAGGAGTTTTTCGTGCGTGCCGAGCTACAGGAATTGCTGAAAAATGTGTATGATTTAGAGCGTTTAGCAGGGCGTGTTGCCTTTGGTAGCGTCGGTGGGCGTGATTTAGCGCAGCTGCGTGAATCACTGCGTCAAGTGCCGGCTATTTATGCGCAGCTAACAAGCGCAAATGCCGCGTCGCTACGTGCGTTTGGTGAGCAGCTTGATCAATGTGCGGACATTGAAGCGTTACTTGCACAAGCGATTACCGATCATCCACCGCTGACGATTAAAGAAGGCGATGTGATTCGCGACGGCTATCATGCACGTCTGGATGAACTGCGCGATGCGTCTCGTAACGGCAAAGACTGGATTGCCCAACTTGAACAACGCGAGCGTGAATTGACCGGTGTGAAAAACTTGAAAATTGGTTACAACCGAATTTTTGGCTATTACATCGAGTTAACGAAGTCACATGTACAGCATGCGGATTTAACGCGTTATGAGCGCAAGCAAACGTTAGCAAATGCCGAGCGTTACATTACACAGGAATTGAAGGAAAAAGAGGCGCTTATTTTAAATGCGCAGGAAGAAAGCTTAGAGCTCGAGTATCGCTTATTTGTCGAGCTACGTGAGCAGTTAAAAGCGTTTATTCCACGCGTGCAAGCACTTGCTGCCCACATTAGTGAGCTCGATGTGTATATGAGCTTTGCGCACATTGCGGAGAAATACCATTTTGTGAAACCGGTATTTCACGAAGGTCGTGCGATGCGCATTATAAATGGGCGTCACCCAGTCGTTGAAAAGATGCTTGGGAAGCAGACGTATGTGCCAAATGATTGCGTATTGGAAGAAGACAGCAATATGTATTTAATTACCGGACCGAACATGTCTGGTAAAAGTACGTACATGCGTCAAGTAGCATTAACGATTGTGCTTGCACAAATGGGCAGCTACGTCCCAGCAGATGAAGCATATTTACCGATTACCGATCAAATTTTCACACGCATCGGGGCAGCGGATGATGTCGCATCAGGACAATCGACGTTTATGGTCGAAATGATGGAGTCGCAGCACGCCATTACCCATGCGACGAAAAATAGCTTGCTGTTATTTGATGAAATCGGACGCGGTACATCGACATATGACGGCATGAGCTTAGCGCAAGCAATGATGGAATATATTCACCGTGAAATTGGTGCCAATACGCTCTTTTCAACGCATTACCATGAGTTAACGTCGCTTGAAGATGTATTGCCACGTTTAAAAAATGTCCATGTAGCTGCGGCTGAGCAAGACGGCAAAGTTGTCTTTTTACATAAAGTAAAAGACGGTGCCGCCGATCAGTCATACGGCATTCATGTCGCGGAGCTTGCGCAGCTACCACAGCCCATTTTAACGCGTGCCCAACAATTACTTGAAACGTTTGAAGCACAAAATGGTGATGTGCAAATTATTGAAAAAATCGTCGAAAAGCCTGTTGAGGTGATTGTCGAAAAACCGGTGGAAGTCATTGTGGAAAAAGAAGTTGTCGTTGAGCGAATCGTCGAAAAAGATGCGTCTGCCGAGCAGCTATCATTATTTACAGAGGACGCATTATCGCCGCAGCAAAAGGAAGCGCTGGCGTTAATCGAGCAGTGCAACGTCATGAACACGACGCCGTTTGCCGCCCTACAGCTTTTAAATGAGTTACAACAATTAATGAAAAAGTAAGGAAGTGACACGATGGGGAAAATTCATATTATGGACGAATGGCTGTCCAATAAAATTGCAGCCGGTGAAGTAGTGGAGCGTCCAGCATCGGTCGTAAAAGAATTGGTCGAAAATGCCATCGACGCAGGCAGTACGCAAATTGAAGTGTTTTTAGAAGAAGCGGGCCTTGCGAGCATTCAAGTAACAGATAATGGCAGCGGGATGGATGAGGAGGATGCGCTCAAGTCATTTGCGCGCCATGCGACAAGTAAAATTGTGAACGAGCATGATTTGTTCCGCATTCGTACGCTCGGTTTCCGCGGGGAAGCGCTCGCCTCGATTGCATCGGTGTCGAAAATTCATTTGAAAACGTTTGATGGCACTTCTGGCATTGAAGTGGTATTGGAAGGTGGCATCGAGCGTGCGCGTCATGCAGCCCCATCTCGACGCGGTACCGATATTACGGTATCGCAGCTATTTTTCAATACGCCAGCACGTTTAAAGTATATGAAAACGATTCAAACCGAACTTGGGCATACGATTGATTTAATGAACCGCTTAGCGCTTTGTAACCCGCATATTGCGTTTAAACTGATGCATTACGATCAAGTGCTGCTGCACACAAACGGACGTGGCAACGTTCAGCAAGTGCTCGCCTCGATTTATGGTATTCAAAATGCGAAAAAAATGATTCCATTTGAAGGGCAGTCGCATGATTACCGTATTTCCGGCTATGCGACGCTGCCGGAAATTACGCGTGCATCGAAAAACTACATGTCCATTTTCGTCAACGGTCGTTGGGTCAAACATTTTTTAGCACAAAAGGCAATCATCGATGCGTATCATACATTTTTACCGATTGAGCGCTTTCCAATCGTCGTGCTATTTGTTGAAGGAGATCCATATTTAACCGATGTAAACGTCCATCCAGCGAAGCATCAAATTCGCTTATCGAAAGAGCCGGAGCTACTCGAGCTGATTCAAACGACGATTCGCGAAGCCATTCGTGCGGTAAACCGCGTGCCAGAAGCGGTGAAAAAAGAAAAGCCACAGCGCGTGCCATCTGAGCAAATGAACATATTTAAGCCGAGCTTTAACGAAGAGCGTTTGCAGCAAGTGACGGAACAATTAACGAAGCGTTATCCGTCATCACCGACGCGTACGACATTATCGCAAGAAGCGCGAGAAATTGCGAAACAATTGTACACAGAAGCACCTACGCTTGAAAAACCGCTTGTAAAAGAGCCGATGCCACAAGTGGAGCCAATCGCTGAGCCGCATGATGTAGTATGTGATGTTGCCGCAACAGATGATGACGTGGAACATTTCCCAGACGTTGAAATTGTCGGGCAAATTCACGGCACATATATTGTCGCACAAATGGAAGATGGCTTTTATTTAATTGACCAACATGCCGCACAAGAGCGCATTAAATACGAATATTTCCGTGACAAAGTGGGCGATGTGAATGCGAATGAGCGTCAAGCGTTGCTGTTACCGTTGACGTTTCATTACGCAGCCGATGAAGCATTGCAACTGCGGGAGCATCGTGAACAGCTCGAGCAAGTCGGTGTTTTTTTAGAAGACTTTGGACAAGGTTCATTCATTGTGCGGGAGCATCCAAGCTGGTTCCCAAAAGGTGAGGAACAGCAAATTATTGAACAATTGATCGAGCAAGTGTTACGCTATAAAAAGACAGACATTAAAAAGCTTCGTGAAGAGGCCGCTATTATGATGAGCTGTAAAAAGTCGATCAAAGCAAATTATTATTTAACGACGGAACAAATGAATGTCCTTCTAAACGATTTACGTGCGTGTGAGCATCCTTTTACATGCCCACATGGCCGCCCTGTACTCATTCATTTTACGACATATGAAGTGGAAAAAATGTTTAAACGCGTAATGTAGGAGGGGTTACATGAACGAGCAGTACATTGCAATGCGTGATGGCACATACATCTTTGCGCGACATTGGTTGCCAAAAGAGCCGCCAATTGGGCATATTCATATTTTGCATGGTATGAGTGAGCATAGTGGGCGCTATATGCCATTTGCTGAAAGCTTAGTGGAAGAAGGCTATAGCGTCTCCACGCACGATCACCGCGGTCACGGGAAAACAGCGGAACGAAACAACGCACCGTTTGGCTTTTTTGCGCCGCGTAACGGTTTTGAACTCGTTGTTGATGATGTTGAAGAAGTCGTGCGGGCACTCGGTGTCGATACGCCCTTTACGCTCTTCGGCCATAGCATGGGCTCATTTGTGGCGCGCCGCTACGCACAGCGTTATCGTGAGCGACTGACGCGACTCATTTTATGCGGTACAGGTGCAGTTACACCGCTTCATCATACGGGGCGTTACGTCGCGCGGATGTTTGCGGCAGTGCAAGGGGATACGGTGAGAAGTCCGTTGTTAAACGGCATGTCGTTTAAAAGCTTTAATAAAAAGTTTCGCCCGACACGCAGCGATTTTGATTGGCTTGCAGCAGACGATGCGGCAGTTGACCGATTTATGGATGACCCGTATTGTGGGTTCGTCTCGACAACGCGCTTCTTTGCGGACGTATCAGACGGCATTGTGCGCATTTCGAGAAAAAAAGAGCTAGCGAAAACACCGGACATTCCGATTTTGCTCATAAGTGGGGAAGCCGATCCGCTCGGACAACGCGGAAAAGGGATTTATAAATTGGCGCGTCAGTTCAATGCAGTAGGACTGAAAAACGTTCAAGTGTATTTAGCTGAAAATATGCGCCATGAACTATTAAACGAAAGAAATCGTGCGCATACAATCGCACAAATTAAACGGTGGTTACATGAACAAACAAATTGATGTTGTGGCAATTGTTGGCCCAACAGCCTCAGGCAAAACAGCACTTAGCATTGCACTCGCCAAGTGCTATAACGGAGAAGTCATTAACGGCGATTCGATGCAAGTGTATAAAGAGTTAAATATAGGAACAGCCAAAATTACTGCAGATGAAATGGATGGCGTTGTGCACCATTTAATCGATATTAAAGAGCCGACCGCTTCATTTTCGGTTGCGGAATATCAAACGCTTGTGCGCGAAAAAATTGCGGACATTCAAGCGCGTGGCAAGCTGCCAATTTTAGTCGGTGGAACAGGGCTGTACGTGCAGTCTGTGCTCTATGATTTCCGTTTTACCGATGCGGAAGTGGATGAAGCACGTCGCCAAGCTTATTATGCGGAGTTAGAAAAAGTAGGGCCAGAAGCGATGCACGCACGTCTTGCAGCGCTGGACCCGAAAACAGCAGCGGAGCTTCATCCAAACAATACACGTCGCGTACTGCGTGCCCTTGAAATGATTGAAGCAAGCGGCGTGCAAAAATCGAGTGAAGAGCATCACTTAGGTGACATACCGCTATACAATCACTTCATTATCGGCTGTGACTGGCCGCGTGATGTGCTATATGACCGCATTAATCGCCGCGTCGACATGATGATCGAACAAGGGTTAGAGCAAGAAGTGCGCGGCTTATATGACCGCGGCATTCGCGATGTGCAGTCGATCAAAGCGATCGGCTATAAGGAGCTGTATGCGTACTTTGACGGGCTTGCAACACGTGAGGAAGCCATTGAGGCGATTAAGCAAAATTCACGTCGTTACGCAAAGCGTCAACTTACGTATTTACGCAATAAGCTAGATGTTGAATGGATTGGTCATGATTTGGAAAAGATTGAAAAATATTTACAATCATAAAGGTTTAGCAATGGCGGGAATGTGGAAAAATCGAATAAGGTAGTTTATTGAAGGAGGGCTTTCTTTGAAATCGATCAACTTACAAGAAACGTTTTTAAATTATTTACGTAAAAATAATGTACAAGTAACGGTGTTTTTATTAAATGGTTTTCAGTTAAAAGGATACGTGAAATCATACGATAACTTTACGGTGTTATTTGAAGTCGATGGCAAACAGCATTTTATTTATAAGCATGCCATTTCGACATTTGCCCCGTCGAAATCAGTTCCATTTGGACCAGAGCAAGAGCAAGAGTAGAACTTTTTATGCATTCGGCGTATAATGAAATGGAATTTGAATTTTGGAGGCATTGAACATGAAAGTAATGACAACAGAAGAAATCGTAAACTTATTAGACGCAAATGAAGATTTACACATTATCGACGTGCGCGAAGATGACGAAGTAGCAGAAGGTGTAATTCCTGGTGCTGTACATATTCCACTAGGACAAATTGAAGCGCGTGCAGGTGAACTTGACCCAGCAAAACCATACATTTTAGTATGTCGTGCAGGTCGTCGCAGCGAAGCAGCTTGCAACATTTTAGAAGATAAAGGCTTCGATGTAACAAACCTTGAAGGCGGTATGATGGCTTACGACGGTGAGCTTGAATTTAAATAAGCAATAAAAAAGAGGCTAACGGCATCGTTAGCCTCTTTTTTATTGAATCGGTAGCTTGCGAAACGGCAGCTGCCATTTGCGTGTATACGACAACACACGCAGTGCGGTAATAATTAAAAAGACGGTATAGAGTGCCCAGTCGGACGTAGCAATGCCAAACCAAATGACAATCGCTGCTAAAATGGCCCAGACGGCATAAATTTCATCGCGCAACACGAGCGGTTTACGCTGCGCCAGTAAATCACGCACAATCCCCCCACCACAGCCAGTTAACACCGCTGCAACAATGGCCGCGCTCATCGGTAAGCCTAAATTCACGGCATGTAACGCACCTTGAATCGCAAATGCCGATAAACCGATGGCGTCGGTGAAATTTCCCCAACGATGCCAATGCGACAGCAAGCGATGTGGGAAGAAAAAGAAAAATGTAATGGAGAAAAGCGCAATTTGGAACATCATTTCTTGGCTCCATAATGTTGAAACAGGTAACCCAATTAATAAGTTGCGAATGGCACCGCCGCCAAACGCTGTGACAATACCTAATAAATACACACCGAACAAATCATAGCCTTCTTCCATCGCGACGATCGCACCTGAAATCGCAAAGGCAATTGTGCCGATAATGCTAAAAACTTCCCAAGCCATGTAAAACGTCCTCTCTCAATCTCATCATGCCTGCATTGTAGCAAATTTTTGAAACTTTCACTATACATTTTTATGTTACATGTAGTCGATGCGTAAAAGTCGAACATTCAAAGCAATTCGTATCCAGTTTTGCAGCAAAATATGATACATTGGACTAATGACAAAATTACATATGTATAGGAGTTTGAACAATGTTTACATCGATTTTAACAGAAGCAACACTTGCGCGTGCAGCAGAAGCTGAACAAAAAGTACGTCCGTATCATGCGGCAGTTGATGAGCGTGCATTTATCAATCAACAAAAGGTGCTCGCAGCATTTCGCAAACACCAAGTGAGTGATTTCCATTTACATCCTTCTTCTGGTTACGGCTATGACGACGAAGGGCGCGATAATTTAGAGCGCGTGTACGCAACGGTATTTGGCGCAGAAGCAGCGATTGTACGTCCACAAATTATTTCAGGCACACATGCGATTACATTAAGCTTATTTGGCGTGTTGCGTCCAAACGACGAGCTTGTGTATATTACCGGAAAACCGTATGATACGCTGCAATCAATCGTCGATGGTGGCGACAAAGATACAGGGTCTTTAAAGGATTTTCATATTGGCTATCAGCACGTCGATTTAATCGATAATCGTCACATCGATTGGGCAGGCGTAGAAGCGGCAATTACACCAAACACGAAGATGATTGCGATTCAACGTTCAAAAGGATATGCGACACGTCCATCGTTTACGATCGCTCAAATTAAGGAGATGTGTGCGCGCATTCGTACGCTCGCACCAGAAGCGATTATTTTTGTTGATAATTGCTATGGCGAATTTGTTGAGCTACAAGAGCCAATTGAAGTAGGTGCGGATTTAATGGCAGGCTCACTTATTAAAAACCCAGGCGGTGGTTTAGCGAAAATTGGCGGTTACATCGCAGGACGCGCTGATTTAGTGGAGCAGTGTGCTTACCGCATGACGTCACCAGGGATTGGGGCAGAAGCGGGTGCCACATTAAATACACTTGCAGACTTTTATCAAGGATTCTTTTTAGCACCGCACGTTGTTGCGCAAGCATTAAAAGGGGCCATTTTCACATCTGCTATGTTGGAAGATGCAGGGATGACAACGTCACCGCATTATAGTGAGACGCGTACCGATTTAATTCAGTCCGTATCGTTCCAAACGGCCGAGCAAATGATTGCGTTTTGCCAAGAAGTACAAGCTGCTTCACCGATTAACGCGCACTTTGCCCCAGAACCGGCGTATATGCCAGGGTATGAAGATGATGTCATTATGGCGGCAGGTACATTCGTTCAAGGGTCGAGCATCGAGCTAACAGCAGACGGTCCGATTCGTCCGCCATACACAGCGTTCATTCAAGGTGGCTTAACGTATGAGCACGTAAAGTTTGCAACGTGTGCGGCCGTGCAAAAAATTACAGGTCAATAAACGCACGCTACAATAAACGGCTACTCAGTATGCTATGATGGAGAAAAGCATA
>JAHAYH010000135.1 GCA_018384745.1 Caryophanon sp.
TTTACGCATCATTTTTCTCCGTTTCATATCTGTTAAGAATAGTATACAGGAAAACGAAGAAAAAGAGTTTAGATCTAAAAATTAATCACCTTTTATATATTTCGAATAATGATGTTGGTATGGCAAAAATTGAATCTACATCATTACCAACAGTAAGTGCACGCACAGTCGTGAAAAGTGATACAGAGTTACTCGTTTACGGTACAGCGACAGGTACGACAGCGTTTGTAGTGAATGGTGAGGATAATAAAAAAGCAATTGTTAATATTACCGTAACGAAAGCAGCAGGACAGTCATATAAAGTAGAGACAGACGTAGTAGATCATAATGTAGTGGATCATACTACATCGACTATTGCGGCTAACGCACAAGGTAAATCAGTTGTACGTATTGAAGGTCAAACGTTATATGCTATTGGCGAAGGGACAGTCGATTTAGCGATTGATGGTTCAACAACAGACTTCTATCGTATTTCAGTTGTAAAAGATGATGTAACAGGCTTGTACAAGTTTAGCAAAGGAACTGTTGTGAAAAAATCTGTCTTTACAGCAGAAGATCTTGGTTTAACGGTTATTGAAACAGCGACATCTTCAAATGAAGACATTGCAACAGTTGAGAAAACAACAGATAAAATTACGTTAACGACGCAAGGTAGTTCAGCAACTGGTAAAATTACGGTAACAGGTCCACAAGGTACATCATATGTTTATATTAAAAAAGATGACAGTACATTTACAGCAGTCGTTGAAAAATCAGAACCGATTCTCTTATCGGAAACAGGCTTAACGAACATTAAAGAAAAATCATGGTCAAATGCAGATATCGCACGTACTGTAGAGGCAGGAACTAATGTACAGTTCTTTGTTTTACAAGATGGCAATACGGCATATAAAGCAGTAGATGATGCAGGAAACGTAACGCTTGTAAATGTACCTGTAACTGAAAATGCAGCAGGACATCGAGAAATTATTCCTGAAATTGTAGAAGAAGTGCTTGGCGCAAAAAATCCAGATAATCCAATTTTGGCAGATTCAACACCTGAAGATGCAAGTGTTGTAACAGGTGATTCAGTTCGTATTCACGGTTCAAACGTATATGCAACGAAGCTAGGAAAAACCGTAATTAAACTATCGGACGATAAACTTGTTGAATATGATGTAACGATTGAAAATGGTATTTACAGCATTGCACATAAAGATTTAACAAACGGTGTAGCAGTTAATGACACTGAGATTGATTTAAACGGAAACTTAACGGTTGTTGAAGCGCCAGATACCGCAATTGCGACGATTATCGCAAAAGGAAAGCAACTTATTGTAACAGGACAAGCGACTGGTACGACATCTGCAGTTATTCAAGATGGTACAAAGAAAGTACGTGTGGTTATTACTGTAGCAACAGATAACACAGTAACAGTTGAACCGTTAAAAGTAGAATTGGCACAGGATGAAACGGTAACAGAGATTCACGCAGAAAAAACAAATGCACGTATCGATAAGGATAAAAAAGCGATTTATGCATTTGAAACAGGCACGTTTGAATATATTTCAAAAGATGCTAGCAATGTAGAAACTGTTCAACAGTTAAATATCACTAAAAATGGGACAGCATACACTGTAGCATCATCAAAGATTGCTTCTGAAATTTATGAAGCAACGGATTTAGGCTTAACGAATACACTTCAAATTGAAGCAGGTTATGCACAAAGTGTTGTACGTGCAACAGTAGTTAATGATCGACTTGTACTATATAAAGTAGGTGTGGGGAATACAGATGTTGTTGTAACAGATGGTAATGGGCAAAAAACAGTTATTCATGTATCTGTAACGGCAGATGATTTTACACCAACGATCGCACGTAAAGATACGCCATTTGAAGCAGCAGCTTATAGCTTCGCTGCAGATAAAGCAATTACTGCGACTGTAAATAATCCAGCCATTGCAAGCGTTCACGCTGATGGGAATCTGTACTTATTCTCTGTTGGTACGACGTATGCAACATTAGTAAGTGATGGTGAAAAAGCGCTTGCGAAAATTACAGTTGTGAAAACAGGTAATAAGCTAGAAGCGACAATTACGCCGATTAAGAAAACAGCAGCAGAGCTAGCAATTGGTGCCACTACGGTAACAGCACTTCCATCTGACAGCACGACAGTTGGTACAGACGCATCAATTGTACGTGTAGAAGATAATGTTGTATATGCAGTTGGAAAAGGTACAACAGTAGTTAAACTAAATGATAAAATCGTTAAATTAACAGTAGCTGAAGCAGATAATGCATACACAATGACAGTTGATGATGTGGTGAGCTTTATTGAGCTACCAATTGGGGAAGGTACATTTACTGTTGCTGACATTACAAATAATAGTGCGGTAAAAGTGCTTCTTGATAATAACGAAACAGTTGTTGATAAGACAGACGATCAGTTAATTATTTACACAACAGCAACAAACGGTAATGCAGATATATTAATTACAACTGGTACAGGTGATACGAAGCAAAGTACTTTATATCATATTACTGTCTCTAATGGTGTCATTACAAAAACCGACGCAGTAACAAATAATATAACAGGTGGCACAACAGTCGTTGCTGGCGCAGATAATGTCGAGCTACGATTAGTAGATTCAGTTAATAAATTCTATTTATTAAAAGAGGGTAAAGCGGCATTAACAGGTACAAATGGTCTTGTAAATCTTGATATCACACGCGACTTTACAACGAAGCAATTTAAAGCAACACAAGAAGTTGTGAACTATACATTAAAAGAAGCATTAACATTACCAACAGGGGAAGCAACATTTACTGTAAATGATAAAGTACTAACTGCAGTGAGCGAAACAGCAGGAGTAAAAACATTCTATACAAATAATTATCGTGTAGAAGCATCAACGCAGCTATTAAATAATCAATATGAACTAGCAGTAGCAGAGCGCCACTTCAACAAAGTAGACACTTTAGGATACGGGTTGACGTTAACAGGTACGACAATTCATTCAGAAGATGAAGGTATTGCAAAAGCGGAAGTTGTAACAATTGATGGCACAAATAATGGAACAAAGCAGTTAATTATTTATGCAGGTGACGGGACAGTAGCAGGTACGACAAATATTACTGTAACAGAAGGTACGAAAAAGCTTACGATTAAAGTGACACGTGCAGCAGATGGTACACTTACACATGAAATCATTGGTACAGCTGATGCAGTGAAGTTTGGAGATTTAGGATTAACACTGACTGATGGGGCAATTACTGTAGAAGGTCATGATGAAGCATACGTGCAAGCAAATGTGACTGCAAATGGGATTTCATTATCTGCCCAAGCAACGGGTACTACAAGCTTACTAGTGAAGCAAAGTGGCGAAACAAAAGCAATTATCAATATTCGTGTAGCAGATGGAAAAGTGATTCCAAGTGTTGTGAAATATACAGGAGCATTAACAGAAGTAATTACAGGTGACGCTTCAACGACACATACACGTAATGGTGAAATGTACGCCGTAAAAGAAGGTGTTGTATTATATGCAAATAACACTGAAGCGGTACAATTACGTATCACGAAAAATTCAGAAACAAACCTTTATTCAATTACACCAGCGACATTTAAGCTAACAAGTACAATTACAAATCTTGATTTAGTACCAGATGCTGATACGGTGTTAACGGTAAGCAATAGTTCAGTAGCAGATGTATATAAACAAAACGATACGCTATACGTTGTTGCAAAATCATTAGGGTATACAGATGTTTTAATGACACAAAGTAACGGAAAGAAAGCTGTTATTCATGTGAATTCTAAAGCGGATGCGATTACGGCAAAAGTTTCTCCAACAGCAGGTACCGGATATGTTGGTAATAACTCGATTCAAGAACGCGAGGGTAAATTATATGCGCTACAAGTCGGGACATCCACAATTAAAAGATCAAATGATGTGCTTGTCAATGCGACAGTTACACGAAACGCAACAACGAACGAGTTCGATTCAATTTCTTTAGCAGACGTTAAATATGGCTTTGATAAAGAAGTAACATTAGTAGGTGATGCAGCAAATATTTTAATTGTTGATCCGACTGACAATAAGGTAGTGTTAGCCAAAGCAGCGGGTTCAGCACAAGTTGTAGTTGATAATAAGCTACGTAATGTTACGGTAACGAAAGAAGCAGATGGTACACATTCAATTGAAGTAGCACCAGCGCAAGAGCAACTTGTATTGAAAGCGGAAGATTTAGGCTTAACGTTAAGTGACACAACGACAATTGTTGCAACAGCTATTACAGGCTCAAATAGCGTAAAAGCAGAAGTTATTGGTAGTAATATATATGTTAGCGCGATTGGAATCGGTAAATCAGAATTAACGATTGATGGCAAGACGGTTGTTTATGTAGACGTAACAGCAGAAAATAACGTACCGAAGTTTAAAGAACATCATATTGCAAAAGCTGAAATTACAGAGGCAACGGTATTATCACCAGTCGAAAGTAGTGCAACAATTGTTCGTCTAGATGGTAAGAAGTTATATGCATTAACAGAAGGTGTAGAACTTGTAAAAGGTACACTTGCAGGCGGTGATGCACTATATAAAGTAGTTGCAACACGCGAAAATAATAAATTAACAGTTACACCAACGATTATTAAAAAATCATTACCAGGTGTTACTTCAGCAACAGCTATTCCGGATGATGCAGATCATAAACCAGTTGTTCGTGTAGCGGGTGACGGTGAAATTGTTGCAGTAGGTATAGGTACAACAATATTTGATATTGATTCAACGAAATATCGTGTAAACGTCTCTGCTGAAGGCGATATGACAGTTGATGTGTTAGCAACAACTACAATTGATTTAAAAGATGTATTACCAGAAAATATTTCAGGAACAGTAAATTCATCACTATTAGCTGTCACAAAATCTGGAAAAGAGTTAAATGTAATTGCTGAAAATGAGGGCACAGAATTATTACAAGTGACAGATGGCACAAATACTGTATATGTCAAAGTAGTCGTAACAAAAGATGGAAGCAACAACTATTCAGTCGCATATGAAGTAGTGAAAACAGTAATTACTGCATCAACGCTTGGCTTTGTTCCAGCAACAATTGACGGGACGATTCCAAATGGGATTGTCAAAGTTGAAAATGGTGAAGTTATTGTATATCCAGGTACTGGATTAACACCAAGCTATTTCACGGTAAAAAGTAGCGGTGCAGAACAAGCGCTGTATAAGCTAACGACTTCAGGTGTTACACTTGTTGATAATGTCGCAACTGGCTATGAAGTAGCAACGTTCTCTACGCTTGTTTCGGTAACAGATTTAGGTATTGTGCCAAAAGTTGTCGCAATTGATGGTACAGTGAGAACTGCTGTGGAAGGCGAACAACTGCGTATTATTGCGACGAATGCAGGAAAGTCACATGTTATTGTTCAAGGCGAAAACGATACGTATAAAGTAATTGATGTAGATGTGAATACAAGTCCGTGGGAAATCACGCCAGTTATTCAAAATACGTTAAAATTAGATGCTGTAACGAAAGAAGCTTTATATGGTCCAATTAAAGCAATTACAGATACTGTGAAAAATCGTTCTATTTTATATGCAACAGGAGCAGGGAAGATTGCATATGAAAATAATGGATTCCTTTATAATAGTGAAGTAGTCTATACAGCAGGGAAATATACGTTTGCTGCACCTGTAAAAGTAAATGTAGCTGATGTAGATTCGACAGAAGAATTAACTGTATTACAAGGTACACAATCAGTAGTAGCTAAAGAAACAAGCTATGTTGCTACGAAAACAGGTGTTGCAAATTACCGTTCTGTAAAAGATGATGTTACTTCATATAAAGAAGTAACAGTAGAAGAAGATGCTAATCAATTTAAAGCAACAGCAAAAACATTAGCACATACAAAATTACCAGCTACGGCAATTAGTGCTGAGATTATTAAAGCACCAGCAACAGTTTATCTTGATGGCACAACGATATATGGTAATGCAGCAGTTGACGAGGACATTATTGTGTCAACGAAAGATGCTGATGGTAAAGTAACGATTTATACTGCCAAAGTAGCAGCAGACGGCGCAACTATAAAATATGAATTTGTACCACTTACACTTGCCGATAAAGTGGCTACGAGCTGGGAAGTAAATGCTTCAACTATTCAAGTAAGTAACCCTGCTGTAGCTCGTATTGAAAATAATACGATTTACTTTGTTGGTCAAGGTGAAACAGCAATTACATTTACTTCACCTACAGGGGTAAAACGTACTATTGAATACAAAGTAACGGACAATTATGAAGTTGAAATGAAAACAGATGAAGGCAATACAATTTCATATACAGAGGAACGCTTTGAAGAAAATGGACAAGATACAATTTACTTTACATTTGCAATGAATGTTCCAACAGTGGAATTAGATGCTGGATTCTTAATTGGTTCATATCCGACTGCTACTAATGGTGTGACACAAATTGATGAAGTGAAGTTCAAACTACCGAAACCTGTAGCTACTATTTCAGATATTTGGTTAATAATTCCTGAATATGGCTATGAGAATGAGTATGAATTTAAATTATCATTTGATGATGTCAATAATAAAGCAATATTGGAACAAAAAAATCCAGACGCAGCAGGACAGCCAGTATTTAAATTAATTAAATCAACAAATTAATCATTCAATACGTAGCTTCTCGTAATGAGAGGCTACATATTTTTTAAAGGATGGCTATAATTTCTTAATTTCTCACCGATATGACTAGTAGAAAACAAAGTACACTATGGTATAGTTATAGTGAATTATTTACAATTAATAACGTAGTACATATGCATGTAAGTATTTTGACACTAAAATGAGAAATGAAGGAGTGTATTTCTTTGGTAGCACAAACAAACGCATTCAACGCTTATAAACAAAATAGTGTAACTACTGCTTCACCAGGTGAGTTAACATTAATGTTATATAACGGTTGTTTGAAATTTTTAAATAAAGCAAAACTTGCTATTCAAGCTAAAAATATTCAAGACAAAAATAATAATATCCAACGTGCACAAGCAATTATTGCAGAGCTTATGTCTACGTTAAATATGGACGTAGAAATTTCTAAGCAAATGCTACCATTATACGATTATATGAATCGCCGCTTAATTGAGGCAAACATCAATGGTGACATCGCCATTATCGAAGAGGTAGAAGGCTTAGTAACAGAGTTCCGTGACACTTGGAAAGAAGTTATTAAAATTACACGTCAGCAACAATTTGCTGGTGCAAGCGAAGTATAAAACGAAAAGGCTTAACTTACTGATGTGAGTTAAGTCTTTTCACTTTATGTATATAGTCTGTCTGTTAATGAGTAAATTTTTTGTGATATAATTGGAAATAATGTAATTATAATGAAGGTGGTATGTCACCTGATTTTTAAGCGTCAAGAAGGATTTCGTTTTTCGTTTGAACAACCTGTTAAAGCGGTATTTCGCTTAATGCAAGATGGTAAACCGATTGATCCACAAGCAGCATATATCCCTGCTGAAATTTTAAATATTAGCCCAAAAGGTATGGAAATTGCGACAGCGTTTGAGATTGATGAAGCGGTGTTAAATGATGTGCAGTTATCTGTTATTTACTGCTTAGATACAGTGGAAATTCATTCGTGCGGTGAGATTACATGGAAGCGTCATGCACGAAAAGGCTTTACATACCATACGGGCTTTATTTCCATGAGCAAGCAGCAACAGAGAAAACGATTATTTCGGAGCTAAAAATGCGACGCCGTAAAGAATTAAAAATTGGTGAGCGGTAAGTAAACGTCACTTTTTCGAAAAAAAGATGTTAAAAACTTTTCGAAACGGGAAGGGATTGTTACAGGCTGTATCGAAATAAGTATACATAGCCGTAACAAAGGAGGACACTGCTTATGCTAAACTTTAATATTCGCGGAGAAAACTTAGAGGTTACTCCAGCAATCCGAGAATACGTAGAAACAAAAATCGAAAAGATCGAACGCTTCTTCACAACTGACATTAATGCAGCTGCAAATGTTAACTTAAAAGTATACAGCGATAAACAAACAAAAGTTGAAGTGACGATTCCGATGAAAAATCTGACATTACGTGCTGAGGAACGCAATGCAGATATGTATGCGGCAGTCGACTTAATCGTTGATAAATTAGAGCGTCAAATCCGTAAACATAAAACAAAAGTAAACCGTAAATTCCGTGAGCGTGATGGTGGTGTAGGTGCTTACTTCGCAACACAAGTGGAAGAAGAAACACCAGCAACGGATGCAACGGAAGAAGAATACGCAATTGTACGTACAAAACAATTTGATTTAAAACCGATGGATACAGAGGAAGCGATTCTTCAAATGAACCTGCTTGGTCATGACTTCTACATTTACACAGAAGCAGAATCAAACGGTACAAACATCGTGTACAAGCGTAAAGATGGCAAGTACGGTTTAATTGAAACGAACTAATATATTGTTCAAAAAGTAGTCTATCTGAGGATAGGCTGCTTTTTTTCGTCGTTTTGCCGATATAATACACGATAGACAAGGAGGAATAAATGATGAAGAAAATCATTCCGCTCATGGCGGCATTTACATTATTAGCAACGACCCCTACGTACGCGACGGCACCTTTTACAGACGTACAACAATACGATGCAACAACGCAGCAAGCTGTATCGTATTTAGCGGATCGACAAATTATAAAAGGGACAACGGAGACGACATTTTCGCCTAAAGTTGAAATTAAAAGAGGGCAAGTTGTCAAAATGCTTGGGCGCTATTTAACGTCGATCGGAAAAGAAATCCCAAGTGACTGGCAGACGAATGCACGTTTTCGCGATGTGCATGTAACGACGGCTGATCGTGAGCTGTTGCAGTATGCAGCGCTAGTATACGATGAGGGCGTATTCGTTGGAAATAATGGCGTGCTAAACGCTTCAGGTACACTTACACGTGAAAATTTAGTGCTTGTGTTATCACGTCTTGCGGAGCCATATGATTTACAACAGTATGTGAAAGAACAAGGACTAACAAGTTTCGTATCAGACTTACATGTTGTAAAAGATGAGGCGAAAGAAGCGGTACAGTTATTTAATGCGTTACGTATTTCAAATGTTGAGCAATTTAATCCAAAAGGACGTGTACAGCGCATTCATTTTGCGTCATTTTTTGCGAAAATGCTTCAATTAGTAGATGAGCTCGATCAAGAGACAGATGTGCCACCTGTATTGCCAACACCACCTGTTGAGCAGCCAATCGAACCCGTGGAGCCAATTGAACCAACGGAACCAGAGGAAATCGAGGACGTATACGTAGTGGAAGATGGTGTTGTTGAAGCAGCGGAAGTACTGGCAACAACTGATATGACTGTCACATTAAAGCATCCAACATTTGGTACAGCTACGTTTGACGTTGATCCGATATTTAGCGAACTTTTTGCACAACAACAGATGTGGAAAGAAGCGGTGGCAACTTTTTATGTAGAAGAAGACGTGGTAACGGAGGTGAGTGCGCTTACGGTGCGTAATGTAGGAACAGCGAGTGCACCTGTTGTCGTAAACGGAGCATGGCTAGATGGGATGACAGACGTGCGCATTACATCGCAATATGCACAACTTGAACAGTTTGATGATTATTATGAGCTTGTCGCGATCGATGCACCTGCTAATGCGGTATATACAATTAGCGGTGGGGAGTTTGAACTTATTCGCGCAGCAGGTCCGTTAACGGTGACGTTTACAGGCATCATTTCAAATGATGTTGTACTTGATACATCTTTTGCGCATGTAACGATTGCCGAATCAGCGGATCTACTGTCACTAGCGCCGACAAATCACTTCTCGATTACTGTAGAAGATGGTGGCACAATTTATGATGTGTATATGCCAGCACATATAACAGAGGCAACTGTTCATGGATACGTTGAAACGTTCACGGTAAATACGACGAACGACTTTGCTTTACTTGGTACGGGAGAAGTGAATACGGTATATGGGGAAGCGGCACGTTTACTTGTGAAGCAAGAAGGTGTCACTGTAACGGACGTTTTACTATCAAACGGTGTTGACGACGTAACCATTCAATAACGAACACGCGGTGCGGAAATTTTTTCGCATCGTGTTTTTGTATGTATGTCCGTTAATTGTTTGAAACATCCGACAATAAAACGCGCTTATTTGCAAGCGTTGCACTGGAAATGGTAAAATGGCAGATAGAGACTAAACAGGATGTGACCATATACATGTTAAATATTTTAAATAAAGTGTTTGACCCGAATAAGCGTGAAGTGAAGAAGTTAGAGAAGCTAGCTGATCAAGTGGATGCGCTAAAAGGGCAAATGGAAAGTTTATCAGATGAGGCACTTCAAGCGAAGACGGCTGAGTTTAAAGAGCGTCTTGCAAAAGGTGAGAGCTTAAATGATTTACGCGTTGAGGCATTTGCGGTATGTCGTGAAGCATCAAAGCGTGTATTAGGCATGTTCCCGTACCGCGTGCAAATTATGGGGTCGGCGTCGCTTGACGAAGGGAATATTTCCGAGATGAAAACCGGTGAAGGTAAAACGTTAACAGCGACGATGGCTGTATACTTAAATGCCTTAACAGGTAAAGGTGTGCACGTTATTACGGTCAATGAATATTTAGCAGCGCGTGATGCTGAGGAAATGGGTCAGCTTTACAACTGGCTTGGTTTAACAGTTGGCTTAAACTTAAATACGTTAACGAAAGATCAAAAGCGTGAAGCATACGCTTGCGATATTACGTATTCAACGAACAACGAGCTAGGGTTCGACTACTTACGCGACAACATGGTGCTGTATAAAGAAGAACGCGTACAGCGTCCATTATACTTCGCCGTTATTGACGAAGTCGACTCGATTTTAGTCGATGAAGCGCGTACACCGTTAATCATTTCAGGACAAGCCGGTCGTTCACCACAGCTGTACAAGCAGTCAAATGCGTTTGTGCGTATTTTAAAGAACGAAGCGGATTACACGTACGATGAATCAACAAAGGGCGTTAACTTAACGGATAAAGGGATTGAAAAGGCAGAGCGTGCATTTGGCATCGACAACTTATATGACATTGCGCACGTGCGTTTATTACATGCCATCAATCAGTCGTTAAAAGCACACGTATCGATGCATTTAGATGTCGATTACGTTGTACAAGAAGGCGAAATTGTCATCGTTGACCAGTTCACAGGTCGTTTAATGAAAGGTCGTCGCTATTCAGACGGTCTTCACCAAGCAATCGAGGCAAAAGAAGGGTTAGAAATTCAAAATGAATCGATGACGCTTGCGACGATTACGTTCCAAAACTATTTCCGTATGTACGAGAAGCTTTCAGGGATGACAGGTACAGCGAAAACGGAAGAAGAAGAGTTCCGTAACATTTACAACATGCAAGTCATTTCGATTCCGACAAACCGCCCGATTCAGCGTGACGATCGTCCAGATTTAATTTTTGCATCGATGGATGGCAAATTTAAAGCGGTCGCAGCAGAAATTGTTGAGCGCCATAAAGCGGGACAACCGGTATTAGTTGGTACGGTCGCAATCGAAACGTCAGAAATTATTTCAAAATATTTAACGCAAGCAAAAGTGCCACATAACGTCTTAAATGCCAAAAACCATGAGCAAGAAGCGGAAATTATCGCAGATGCAGGTAAAAAAGGTGCGGTAACAATTGCGACAAACATGGCCGGTCGTGGTACCGACATTAAGCTTGGTGAAGGCGTGCAAGAATTAGGTGGTCTAGCGGTTATTGGGACAGAGCGTCACGAATCGCGCCGTATCGATAATCAGCTGCGCGGTCGTTCTGGTCGTCAAGGGGACCCAGGGATTACGCAGTTCTACTTAGCATTAGACGATGAATTAATGCGTCGTTTCGGCTCGGACAACATGAAAAACATGATGACGAAGCTAGGTATGGATGATACGCAGCCAATTCAATCGAAAATGGTATCACGTGCAGTTGAATCTGCACAAAAACGTGTAGAAGGTAACAACTTTGATGCGCGTAAACGTCTATTACAATATGATGATGTATTACGTCAACAACGCGAAGTGATTTACAAAGAGCGTAACGAAGTGCTTGAAACAGAAAACATGCGCGAGCTTGTTGAGAAGATGGTGCATGAATCGATCGATGCGAACGTTGGGGCGTACTTACAAGGTGAGCGCAGCGAGTGGAACTTAAAAGCGCTCGAAGATTACATTTCAGCAAACGTGCTTGAAGAAGGTACGATCACAGTTGAGCAGCTAGAAGCGTTAGACGCAGATGGCATTATTGATGTAGTAACTGAAAAAGCGACAGAGCGTTACGATGCGAAGGAAGAAGAAATGACACCAGAGCGTATGCGTGAGTTCGAAAAAGTTATTTTACTGCGTGCCATTGATACGAAATGGACGGAGCACATCGATGCGATGGATCAATTACGTCAAGGGATTCACCTGCGTGCATACGGTCAAAACGACCCGCTTCGTGAATACCAACAAGAAGGTTTCGCGATGTTTGAAGCAATGGTGGAGTCGATCCGCGATGAAGTGGCGAAGTACGCATTAAAGGCAGAAATTCGCAACAACTTACAGCGTGAAGAAGTCGCAAAAGGTCAAGCGGTAAACCCGAAAGAAGAAGGCGCAAAACCAAAGCGTGCACCAGTGCGTAAAAAGGTTATCGTTGGTCGTAACGACGATTGCCCATGCGGTTCAGGCAAAAAGTTCAAAAACTGTCACGGTGCTGCGCAGCAATAAATCGATGAGCCGCTGCAACATCGAGTGTAAATCAAGCGGAAAATCGTAGTATAATAAACAATGAAGCGCAGGCGTACATCGTGACGTCCTGCGTGTTTTTAAAAACAGGAGGTATACAACATGGTCGAATTAGGTCACGTACGTAACGAGTTAGAAAATACAGCTAAGAAATTAGTGGACTTTAGGGGGTAACGAGCTGTTAACACTAACTGAATTAGTCAGCAGTTAGAAAAGCAACATAACTAGTTAACAGTGCCTCGCCTATACAGTAATGTGTGGGTGCTTCGGGTTAATTGCAGGTAATGGGTAAAGCTCTACACCAAAACGGATCGTGAAAACGAAAACGGCAATGGGGCGAAAGCGGAAAAAACGTAGAGATGGCATATGGTGAAAAAAAGCCGCGAGTGGTTACGCGGTCCTACGTGTCGAAACAATCCCTGTTCATGCAGGCACTTCCCTTAACGTTCGAGTCGATGGGAAAGCTTCAACGACTATCTCCTAGCGGGAGAGTAAAGCCACAAGCGATTGGTGGAAGAAAAATCCGACGCCTTATAGTGATTATAAGGATGAACAAATAGTCTACGCACGTTCTGAAAGGAAGTGGCCATTAGCGCGAGCGAAATGGCGTCTATAGAGTAGCGTCTATAGGTAAAGCGCATAAAACTTATAAGAAGTTTTATGCAACGGTCACTTTGACCTCGAAGAAAAAGAAGCCCGCATTGCAGAGCTAGAAGATCAAATGCTAGACCCGAACTTCTGGAATGATCAAAATGCGGCACAAACAATCATTAACGAAGTGAATGCACTCAAATCAACAGTGTCAGAGTATACGGAGTTAACAGATGTACAAGAAAATTTAGAAATGACAGTGGAATTACTGCGTGAAGAGCCAGACGAGGAGCTGCAAGAAGAGCTTGTAAGTGAACTTGAAGACTTCAAAGCAAAGCTTGCCGATTTCGAATTACAACTGCTATTATCAGAGCCATACGATAAAAATAACGCGATTTTAGAATTACATCCAGGTGCTGGTGGTACAGAGTCACAAGACTGGGGCTCAATGTTACTGCGTATGTACACGCGTTGGGCAGAGAAGCGTGGCTTCAAAGTGGAAACGATGGACTACTTACCAGGTGATGAAGCAGGAATTAAATCGGTGACGTTATCGATTAAAGGTCATAATGCATACGGGTATTTAAAGGCGGAAAAAGGTGTACACCGTCTAGTGCGTATTTCACCGTTTGACTCATCAGGTCGTCGTCATACATCGTTCGTATCGTGTGAAGTCATGCCGGAGTTCAATGAAGAAATCGAGATTGACGTGCGCACAGAAGATTTAAAAATCGATACGTACCGTGCAACAGGTGCCGGTGGTCAGCACATCAATACGACAGACTCAGCTGTTCGTATTACGCATATGCCAACAGGCGTTGTTGTACAATGTCAGGCGGAGCGTTCGCAAATTAAAAACCGTGAAAAAGCGATGAATATGTTAAAAGCGAAGCTATATCAATTAGAAATTGAAAAGCAACAAGCTGAGCTCGATGAAATTCGTGGTGACCAAAAAGAAATTGGTTGGGGTTCACAAATTCGTTCATACGTATTCCATCCATATTCAATGGTAAAAGACCACCGTACAGGTGAAGAGACAGGGAATACGGGTGCAGTGATGGACGGCGATTTAGATGCGTTCATTCATGCGTATTTACGTTCACAATTATAATAAAAAGGAATCGAAAATGATCATTTTCGATTCCTTTTTTTAGTGACGTACAATAGCCTTTTTGAAAACAACTACATGATGTTGCCGTAGTAATTTGCACATATAGTGTTGTAATTCTCCTGGATGAAGCATGAAAACAGGTATGTTGATTAGCTCTTTTTATACAGCTAAACGGTTGTTTTCAGCCTCAGCTTAAATACAAGGTAGCATGAAAATATACAGTTTCATGCGGTGCGTTCTTCATTCCTTTTTTCTTGTTTGATTTACATTAATAATTAAGTTCACAATTGCGTGCAAATAAATTCGCCATCGTATATTGCGTTTTAAATACATTGATCGTTGCAGGAAGTGGTAACGTTCGATGGCGAAGTGTGACCTCACAATACTCGTCGATTTTTTTTACACCACGAATGGCATAGACGTTTAGCCAAGCATTATCGTTTGTGGTTGGTGAATATAAAGGAAATAAAATGCACGGTTTTCGAGGTGTGTATGTCATGAGTATTGGCAGCTTATGAGCATGCTGGAAATACTCCTTTGTTTGACGAATGCGCTCGCGATATGACCAGCCATAGTGACGGCAGCTTTCACGAATTAGCCGAAGAGGTTTTTTCTTGATGAGGAATACATAGTGGTTTTCGAATATGATGCTGCAAGCTAGTCCTTTGTAGTTGTAATCAAAAATGGCTTCCGTATCGTTACTAATGGTATAGTGCGAAAGACGAATCGCATTTTTTACTAATAAAGGATCGATTAACATAATCGAAAAGTTTCACTCCTTTTAAGAAAAAAGGAATGAAGAACTATAAATATTGTACTATACAGAAAAAAATGATTTCAAGTAGAAAATGAATAAAAAAATCAAATTTTCTGAATGTTGTTGTATTCGCTACCATTCAATATTATAATAAGGAAAAGTGAAAGAGGTGAGCGCGATGGATAAGTTTTATTCGTACACTGATTTTTTACGAGCGATTAACCAAACGTCACAACACGATCATGCCGAGAAGCTTTTGAACGAAATTTATTTAGATTTATTTTTGCAGCGTTTACAGCGTGAGCAACGACTGGAAGCGTTACGAAACTTAATCGATGAAGCGCTAGAAGCCCGAGATGAATCATTATTTAAGGAGTATGCGGACGAATATGTGGCACTGCAAGCAGCGGAATAGACGATAAAAGAGTTACTTCATCATCAGGATGTGAAGTAGCTCTTTTTGTATGCTTTTTATGCGGCTCATCGCAAAATCTACTTTTTTTATCAATATATAAGCGAGAACACCCCCACCCCAACGCATGATCCGAGCGTGGCTCCAGGCGTAGGTAGGGGATGAATCGCCTTTTTTGTCGTTACATTCTAGAATATATGTT
>JAHAYH010000151.1 GCA_018384745.1 Caryophanon sp.
TATCAAATCCAAGCGTGAACGTGGTGAAAACAGAAAAAATTCGTTAGATGGCATAAGCTTAAATCCTAAGTGTTCACATAATCGAAAATCAGCAGCCAAGCCTAGAAATAGGAAGGTTCAACGACTATTCCTCTTGAGGGAAGTCCACACAAGCATGTGGAAGTGGTTTCGCCTTAACAAGTAAAGTTGAAGGATAAGATATAGTCTGTGCTTGCATGAAAGTGTAAGAAGTTCATCAGAGAACTGCATGGGAAGTCGCGAACCTGTGTGAACAAACTCCACACGATAAAGTCAAAAAAATGTTACCATTTGTGTATAATAATTTTTAATTAATACACTTTTTGATGTATAATAAACTCATGGATAACGAATATAGACATTCTAAGACAACTGTATCGTTACTCAACTATCATTTTGTTTTTTGTCCTAGATATCGTCGGAAACTATTTGTCAATTCCGAAGTAGACGCTCGTTTTAAATCTCTTGTTCATTCAATCTGTAAAGAAAATGAATGGGAAATCATGGCTATAGAGACAGATAAAGATCATTGTCATCTTTTTGTAAATGTTCAACCTACCTATTCACCAGCGGATATCATGAAGGTGATTAAGGGAAGAACATCTAGAGAATTACGACAATCATTTGAACATTTAAGTAAAATGCCAAGTGTTTGGACACGATCTTACTTTGTTTCAACAGCAGGGAATATTTCTAGTGAAACAATTAAACGATATGTAGAAAGTCAAAGGACAAGATATTGAGTTGACGTTAAGGAGGTGTACAGAAATGAAAAAAGCCCATAAAATCAGAATCTACCCTAATTCAAGACAGGAAATTCAATTTCAAAAAACCTTTGGTTGTGTTCGGTTCTACTGGAATTTTTTACTTGACCAACGGATTACGAATGACAAGATGAAAAAAGAAAATCCTGAATATATTGAAAACAAACTGACCTATGCTGGACTGAAAAAGCAAGAAGAATTTTCTTGGTTAAAAGAAGTTGAAGCACAACCTCTAAGCCAAGTAAATATGGATTTGAATAAAGCGTACAAAAATACGTTCAACTCTAAATTCGGATTTCCTAAATTCAAGAGTAAAAAATATTCAAAGAAATCCTATCGAACTGCCGTAGGCATGAAAGTCAACGGACGATACTTCTATGTTTCTAAAGTTGGTTGGGTCAAGATGGCAGAAGAATTGCGTTTCAAAGGGAAATTAATGAACGTGACGATCAGTCAAACTAAATCAGGGAAATATTTTGCGACATTCTTAGTTGATGCTGAGAATTTCCAACAAGAACCCGTAGCAAATAACATTGGATTAGATTTGGGCTTAACTCATTTCTGTATCACATCCGCAGGAGAAAAAATCGATAATAACCGATTCTATCGCTCTCTTGAACAACGGTTAATACGCGAACAACGAAAACTTTCCAAGCGTTTGGAAGTTGCGAAAAAACACAATCGAAAATTAGATGAGTGTCGCAACTACCAAAAACAAAAAGTAAAAGTTGCGCGTATCCATGAGAAAATTGCCAACCAACGTACTGATTTTTTACATAAACTATCTTCACGACTTACTGATGAGAACCAAATCATTTGTATTGAAGATTTGAATGTAAAAGGGTTGGTTAAAAATCATAAATTAGCGAAGTCAATTTCAGATGTATCTTGGAGTGAATTCGTTCGACAATTAGACTATAAATGTGCATGGAAAGGTCGTACTTTAGTTAAAGTTGACCGATTTTTCCCAAGTTCACAACTTTGTTCTTCTTGTAGTCATAATGACGGCAAAAAAGAGCTAAATATTCGTGAATGGGTATGTTCAAATTGTGGAACAATTCATGACAGAGATATTAATGCAAGCATAAATATTAAAACCGAAGGACTTTCGGGGATCGCTTAGTCAATTTGCGTCCGTTAGGGCGTACTACCTAAGAATCCGACGACTTTAGTCGTGTGGAGTGTCAA
>JAHAYH010000159.1 GCA_018384745.1 Caryophanon sp.
GAACCTGAACCGGAACCTGAACCGGAACCTGAAACCGTCCCTGAACCGGAAACCGTCCCTGAACCCGAACAGGAACCCGAACAGGAGCCCGAAACCGAAACCACCCCTGGACCCGAACAGGAACCCGATCCTGAACCCGAAACCGCCCCTGAACCCGAACCTGAACCCGAACAGGAACCCGAAACAGAAAAGGATAAAGACAATGAGAATTAAAGACGTTTTAAACATTGAACAAGGGTTTTTCAAATTCATAAACTACACAATAGACAATTTCACGTTTCCTCAATTAGATTTACTATTCTTAACCAAATTTGGGGAACGTGAAATTAGTCCGATAATTGAAAGTTTATTGGATGAAAACAAACAACTATCGGATGAAAAACTACAAGTTTTGGGCGACGTTATACGAAACATGTTTGCTCATTCATGGGACAGCCAAAACGCGGTTTTAACGGCTGAATACAACCCATTGGAAAACTACTATGAAACATTACAAACCACTAGAAATAGTACTAACAATAGCACAACAAACGTGGATAATAACACATACGCGTTTAACAGTTTAGACGCGGTGGACAAAGACAACACAAGCCAAACAAGCGAGGGTGGTTTGAACGAAACTGTCACTCAAACGAAAAAAGGTCTTGCAAACGGGAACTATTCTGATATAGTTGAGCAAGCCTTAAAGGTAAAGGCTATTAGACTTGTAGACATAGTGTTTAATGATATTAAATGGTTTGTATCATTAAACCTTTACGCGTAAAGGAAACAGAAATGGAAGTAAAACAGATTTACACCCTTGTAAACGAAATCACAAATGAACTTCTTGGAAGTGCTATCGTTAAAGAAGATCTTTCAAATGTGGTGGACGTCGGAAACGCGGTCTTTAACTCGGGCAAAGCGGACAATTATGTTAAGTCACTTGTCAATCACATTGGACGCGTTATATTTGTAGACCGTGCATATAATGGAAGTGTTCCGTCTGTTTTGATGGATAGTTGGGAATTTGGAAGCGTACTTGAAAAGATTAGTTGTGATTTACCGACCGCAACGGAAAACCAATCATGGGAATTGGAAAACGGACAAACGTATAATCCAAACGTTTTCTATAAACCGTCCGTTTCGGTTAAATTCTACAATTCTAAAACCACTTTTGAGATTCCCTTGTCATTTACTGAAATGCAAATCAAAGAAAGTTTCAGTAACGCGGAACAACTCAATGGCTTTTTGACTATGCTTTATAACAGTGTCGAAAAGTCCATGACAATCAAATTGGATAGTCTTATCATGAGAACTATCAACAATATGATTGGGGAAACTATCAATCATGAAATTCCTGAAAGTGCGAACTACTCAACCACGTCTACAATTAAAGCTGTAAACCTTTTGAAGTTGTACAACGACAGCCACGCAACCACAATCACGGCTGATAAATGTTTGGATAATCCGGACTTTATCCGTTATGCAACATATATCATTAGTGTTTACGGGGAACGCATTACAAAGATTAGTAACCTGTTCAATATCGGTGGTAAAGACAGATTCACCCCTAAAGACGTCCTGCGTTGTGTTCTTTTGTCCGACTTCAAAAAGGCAAGCGAAGTTTTCCTTAAATCCGATTTGTACAATGAACAATACGCCACTTTACCGGAATCTGATTCCGTACCTTATTGGCAAGGGAGCGGAACGAATTACGCCTTTAGCGATATCACAAAGATTCATATTCAATTGGCAAGTGACAGCAAAACGGAAATTCAAATGACGGGTATTCTTGGTGTTATGTTCGACAAAGACGCTTTGGGTGTTTCAAACCTTAACCGCCGTGTAACGACGAACTACAATCCTAAAGCTGAGTTTTACACAAACTTTTACAAATTTGAAGCAGGATACTTTAACGATATGAACGAAAACTTTGTGGTTTTCTTTGTAGCATAAAGTATCCACATTCAAAACAAAAAGGCGGTTAAAGCAAGCCGCCTTTTTTTGTATAAAAGTGAGGTTATACAATGGCAACACTAGAACTATACAAGGTAACAAATCAGCCAAACGAATTGACAAAAACACTTAACAACGCCGTTGTTGTGAATGGTTCTTTTCGCAGTGAAATATATTCGATGGACGTGATTGTGGAAATTGAAGCAAACACGTATGACTTCAACTATGTCCACATTCCGTCATTGAATAAATACTACTTTTTACAGAACCTCGTTCATGTGAACGCAAAGATTATAAGAATGCAACTACATTGTGACGTTTTAATGACATACAAAACGGATATACTAGCGAGTTATGGACTTGTAATACAAGGCGGGACAATAAATCCCTATTATTCATCTATTGAAAGTGAAAGCCGCCAAGCAATAAGGCGAACGAATTTCCCATACAAGTTCAATGATGCAGGAAACTTTGTTTTGGTAACAATCACAAACAACGCATTAGAGGGGTGAAATTATGGCAACAAACAATTATATTCAAATGCAAATAATATCCCGTGATATGGATATGTCATATAGTGGCGGGACAACTAAAAAAGTTTCAAATTTGGGCAAATTGACGCCCGGAACTGGTATTGATTTAACGAGTTCAAGAAACGCAAATTATGCAGATTTACCTAACGCAGGAACAAACGAAACATGGTATGGTATCAAATTTGGTAGTTCGTCATATTATTCACAAACGGGATATGCTCCGTTTGGCGTTCAAAACTTGCAATTATCGGTTGAACAAAGCGGTTTAAAGTTTGTCGTAGATTTAGTACACACCGAAACAAACAGTGATGGGAAAACATATTACACAGAACCTCTATTGCGCCCAAACGCTGGATATGGCAAATTTATCTACTCGCCTTTTGATAGTGTTATAAATACATGGGTTAGTGTAGATGAAAACAATGTAATAAAAGTTTATGTTAGTAGTGTTAACGGAACATACTTTGATCAGCTAAACAGTGCATATCGTAATCAATTATGTATACAAGTTATTGGACACTGGGAATCCGCCACAACCACTTATAATATAACAAACTTGTCTACAAATTGCACTGGTAGCAACACACAAACAACAATCGAACAAGGCGAAAACTATACAAACACATTTACTCCAAACGAGGGGTTTGCATTTAATGAAAACAATAAACCCTATGCGCTTTGCGCCGGGGTAACATATCAATCCATATTGAACCAAGACGGAACCGCAACCATAACAATAAATAATGTTTCCGGGAACATTGAAATAAACGGAAACGCCATTGCAAAGTATAGTCTCAATTTGGAACTATATAATTGCGTTTTGTATGATGGGGATAATCCTTATCAATTAGACTATGTACTAGATGGCGAAACATATCACTTTATTCTACATTCAGTGGATGGGTTCATATTCAAAACATTCCCCACATGGGCAATGGGCGAAGAAACTGGACAATTCGCTTTAAATTCAAGTGATAAAACAATCGCAAGTATTAGATGGAATTATTATCCATATATCACTATCAGTGGGAACCTTTCAATACAGGCAAACGCAACGTTAAGCGCAAGCCTCAAATATGGTTTTGTTTCGATATACAATCCGACTTATGATGAAGTGGATGCACTATCGAAAAAGCGGTTCTATTCAGTAACACAAGAACAAATGCTAGACTTGTCACAATACATAATATCATTCAGGAAACTTTATGTGGACATTCCACAAATAGCAAGGGAATTGGTATATTTCGGAAAATACAACACAAATGTTAGTAGTAACATAATAACAACGAATTTCATAGAAACGGATTGTGGAACGGTAACGATTGAGGAATACAACAAAAACAGTTTGGATTACAACGGCGTGGAAATAGACCTGTATTTGCCGTTTATCGGAAACGTCTCATTGAACCCAAACCAAGTATATGGAAAACCTTTACGCCTCGTTTATAGAACCAATCCGTTAAACGGTGATTGTGTGGCAATCGTATTTAGTGACAACGTTCAAATATCATATTCACAAGGCAATGTTTCTTTTGACGTTCCAATCAATTTCCAATATGGAAACTTGAACAATTATGGAACAAATGACAATGCACTTTATATGGCGGAATTACAACCATATATTGAAGTGAGAACAAACCGACAATATCAGAACATGAATAACGATTTACTAAATAATAATTTGTGGGTTCAAATATCGGATTGTTCCGGCGGGGTAACGTTTGGCGACGTTGATTTGCGTCCTGTTAGTAGCCTAAATAAGGATGAGGTCGCTTGTAAACGGGCTAAGAAGAAGTACAAACAGACAGACGAGTATAAAGCTAAAAGAGCTAAAGCAGTAAAAGCCGGAGCAGTAGTTGCTGGTACTGCACTTGCTGCGTATGGAGCTTATAAACTTAGTAAAGTTGCGAAGAATAAAGCATACAACATTAATATGGAAAGAGGTAGAAAAGCAGCCGACGATTATATGAAACAATGGGGTGAGGAACGGGCCAAATACATAAACGAAGTTTTAAAAAATGCTAAAGGTAATGTGGGAGACATCTCATATGCAAATCGTCTTAAATACGAAACTAGTAAGGCTGCCAAAGCTACAAGAGATGCAATAGACAAAGAAACCGTAGATTATGCTCGTAGAAATTCCGAAAAGATTATTCCTGCATTAAAGACGTTAACTGGAAAAAATCTTGAATTTAGTCCAGCGGAATTAAGAAAGATGAAAGTTAGACGATAACGGAGGTGAGAATCATGGCTTGTAAAAGTAAGGGAAAAGGCAAAGGTAAAAGCAAAGGCGGAAAGAAATGTAAGTAAAGGAGAGAATTCAAAATGGAGGTAAGTTTTGGTTCTAGGCTAAAACATGCCTGGGACGCATTTACGAATAAAGATCCAACTTCCTATTACAGGAATCTTGGAGCAAGTTATTCATACCGACCGGATCGTCCTAGACTTACACGAGGCAACGAGCGGTCTATTGTAACGTCAATATTCAATAGAATAGCATTGGACGTAGCTTCTATTAAAATCAAACATTGTAAAGTAGATGAAAACGGGGCTCTTGTTGAAGAGCTAAAATCTGGACTAAATAACTGTCTGACTGTGGAGGCTAATATTGACCAAACAGCACGAGCATTTATACAAGATGTGGTCGTGTCGATGTTCGACGAAGGTTGCGTTGCTATTGTTCCTACGAAAACCAGTCTAAATCCTAAGATTACTGAATCCTATGGTATCGGTGCATTAAGAACTGGTAAGATTTTAGAGTGGTATCCGAAACATGTAAGAGTCCGGGTTGACGGTGGTGGAGCTGAGATAGAACCGCCGAAACTCCCTTGGTTTTCCGACACACAGATGGCAGTCTGCCCCGGCGCGCAAATTCCGCACTTGCAGTCCGATGAGTATTTCCCCGCGCATATGTCGCCGGCAAATATGATTCGGGTCCCCCGCCGCCTGCGGACGGTAAAATCTGCGAGGCTTTTTTATAGATTGCGGCCGGTGTGACGGTGGCGGAACCGAAAAGGGCCTGTTTTGTGGGAAAAGTAGAATTTTACCTGCGTTTCGTCGGGGTTTTTCGCTTTTTTCGTGGTTTTAGCCATTGCATTTCCCGACTCTATCCGTATAATTAGAGATAGTTATAATGGAAAGGATTACGAACAGCTTGCTGTGCGCAAAGGAGTAGAGGAGTATGTATACACAGGAAGTCACTGTGAAAAACGAAGTCGGGCTGCACGCCAGACCCGCCACCTATTTTATTCAGAAAGCCAATGAGTTCAAGTGCGGCATCTGGGTGGAAAAGGATGAGCGCCGCGTCAACGCCAAGAGTCTGCTGGGTGTGCTGAGTCTGGGCATCGTAGGCGGCACCACCATTACCCTCATTGCCGACGGCTCCGACGAGAAAGAGGCTGTGGAAGCTCTGGCAGAGCTGATCAACAGCAACTTCGGCGAATAAACCACACCAAAAGCGAAGCGGTTTGGGCCGCTTCGCTTTTACTTTTGAAAAAATGCTTGCATTGGATACTGTTATATGATATAGTATAAGCAGTAAGGTATGTTTTCTCAGAGTGGACTTCCCGGTCCGCTCTTTTTGTTGGCTAATTTGCGTTCCTTAAAATTGCGGAAATGCGAGGATTTTCGATGAAAAAAGTGACGGAGATTGTGGCGGAACTGGCCGCACCCGTGGCGGCGGAGTTTGGCTGTGAGCTGTGGGACACCGAATATGTCCGGGAGGCCGGGCAGTGGT